>DASXWI010000028.1:0-3636 GCA_036503755.1 Saprospiraceae bacterium
TTAACGCTTGCTGGATTTACAGGCGCGGCATTAGGCTTCCTGATTGCACCTTGGATATTTGCTGTGATCCTGGTTTCGGTGATGGCCTTGACAGCCATTTCTTATTGGATTTCATCCAACAAAGGAGATATCGGAGCAACATCTGAATTGGCTGGATTACTAGCGGTGATTCTTGGCGCACTGACGTTCCTTGGATTCATAGAGATAAGCCTTATGATCACAGTCATAGTATTAGTGATGCTGTCGACTAAGATCCAATTGATGAATGTCATTGGCCAGATCACGCAGGAAGAAATCTATGCACTGGTCCGGTTTGTCGTAGTGGCGTTGTTAATATTTCCTTTTCTACCTAATGAGAATTATGGCCCTTATGATGTCATCAACCCACGTGAAATAGGGTTGGTCATCATCCTTACCTCCGGAATTGGATTCCTGGGCTATGTACTCATGCGTGTGCTTGGCGCCAATAAAGGAATATTGCTCACCGGAATAGTGGGTGGCTTAGTTTCCAGTACAATGGTGACATGGGTTTTTTCCAAAAAAAGCAAGGAGGAAAAAACGTTAAACTCGCTTTATACGTCAGCGATACTTGCCGCATGTACGATTATGGTTGTCCGTGTTTTTGTTTGGGTTTTTCTGTTCAATAAGAAGTTGCTGGCAGGTTTGATTTTACCTTTAAGTGTTTTGTTTCTTACTGCTGCGGCAGCAACGGTATATTTTTACCTGAGGAATAAAATGAGTAAAGCCAAGGAGGCCGATTTACCGCTTGGCAAACCACTGGAAATGAAAACAGCGATCCTGTTTGGTATCCTCTACGTTGGGATCCTTCTCGTGATTTCTTATGCCAATGAATATTTTGGCGATGAGGGAATCTTTGTGACCAGTGCGATTGCCGGCGCTTCGGATGTGGATGCGATTTCTATAACTATTTCAAAAATGTCTGCCGCTACGATTTCTGTTAATACTGCCCAAAACGCAATTTTAATTGCAACACTGTCAAACACCATTGCCAAGTTTGCGATTGCTCTTTGGGCCAGCAGCAAAGAGATGCGTATAAATGTATTGCTTGGGTATGGGGCGATTATAGCGGCGGCGATAGTTGCTTTTGTGGTGCTGAATTTGTGAGTTGTGAGTTGTGAGAGGGGATCGTCAGTCGTCAGACGTGAGTCGTGAGAGTGGTTAAAAAAATCTAGTATTGTTTGAAGAAGAACAATCGCCCATTATCTACGCGGTTGCTGAAATCTGCGAAAGGCGCACCGACAACTGCATAATCCTGCACTAATGTAACCGAGGTACCAAAAGTTATTTGAGCTTCATTAGTCGAAGAGGTAAGTATGGCTTCTTCCTGCCAGTTGCCATTTATTTCTTTGAAAATATATGCTTTACCATGTCGGTTCAAACTTCTGACCACTGCCCTATTAGCTCCAACAATAATGACCCCATTGTGATAATCAATTGATGAACCGAATGCATCCCCATTTTGACCATCCGATGCGTGTAAGGTGGCCTCATAGCTAACTGTATTGTTGTTGATCGAATAGATATAAACCGAACCGGTGCTATCGTAACTTCCTCCAATGAAATCGGTAGCACTTACCAATAAAATATTATCCTTAATCACTAACCGGTAACCAAACACTTCACCATAATTAGGAGCAGGCGAATTGAATTGTTGAATAAGAATCCAGCTTGGTCCGTTTTTACGATACACATAGACCTTCCCTGCATTGCTTAATCCATTGTAGGTTTTATATGGCGAACTTATCGCGAGATATTCACCCCAAACAGCAATCGCATTTCCAAATCGGTCATCTGTGGCGCCATCCGCAGGGGTTAGTAATTGAACTTCTGGCCAGGTGTTACCTGAGCGCTTATATACATAGGCCCGTCCCATGTTATTTACACCCAGGATATCATTAAAAGGTGCACCAACAACCGCATCATCGCCTGAAATGCCAACAGCTAAACCAAAATAATCATACGTCTGGGCATCCGACGCCAGCAAAGTAGCCTGAAGGGTTGTGTTGTTGATGTCATATGTATAAATGTATGCCTTACCCTGATCGTCTGAACCTACCATATTTGCATTTGAAGCTCCGGTGATCACATGAGTGGCAGACATATCCACACTGAATCCAAAGAAATCACTATTGACTGCATCAGGATCATACATCGAATGTTCCAACCTCCATACCCCATTGACACGATGCATCAAACGAACACTACCGGTATGCCATTTGGTATCACTACCCGGAGAGGCATCCCTGTAAGCTCCGGCCGCTATCCAATCACCATCACCTGCCATTGCATTACCAAGCTCCGAACCAGGGGTATACGCATCTATCAGACCAAATTGTGATGCAGTATTTTCATTAGAATACGAAGATTGATCCCCCCATTTTCCTTTACCATCTGTCAGGCTTACCCAGGTGTTGCCATTATATCCTTCGAAATCACTTTTAACCGTATTCCAACGAATCGTACCTGCATTAGCGACAGCGGTATTGCCGATATGAATTCCTCCGTTGACATCAAGTTTTTGCGTGGGAGTTGCTGTGCCAATGCCTATGTTTTGTGCATTGACATTGACAATATTCATCATAACCATGATGAAGAGCATGAAGCAAGGACAAAGTATTGGACGCATGATTTCTTTTTTGCGTCAAAACTAAAGGCAGGCACAGGGACGATCCAGTACTATTGCGCAGATGGCGGAAATAGTGAGCAATTAGCGAGTGGTGAGTAGTGAGCGGTGAGCGGTGAGCGGTGAGCAGTGAGCAGTGAGCGGTGAGCGGTGAGCAGTGAGCAGTGAGTTGTGAGCAGTGAGTTGTGTGTGGGTTTTTCGTGAGACGTCAGTCGTCAGTCGTGAATCATCAAACGTGAGTCGTCAGACGTCAGTCGAGTAAAAGGAAAAAGTAAAATAAAGAGAGAAAAAAGTAAAATGAAAAATTTAAATTTTAGCTGGTAGCTGGTAGCTGGTAGCTGGTAGCTGGTAGCTGGTAGCTGGTAGCTGGTAGCTGGTAGCTGGTAACTGGTAGCTGGTAGCCGACAGCTACTTGCTCGGCTTTGGTACATAAGAACTGCCAAATGGGATGGTGATGCCAAGCCATGGAATGGCAAAAAAAGATCCATCTGTGTTGACCGGAAAAAGGAGGCCGAAATCAAGGCCGGAATTTTTGATCAACCTGCGGCCACCAAAGGAAAGTAATATAGCATCTTCATCGGCTGTCCCAATAAAATAATTTTCTGTGATTAGATAACCTCTCTGACCTGTGCGAATCATAGCACTGAGTGACACGGTCGGAACATCAGCCCATTCTCCACTGAGATATCCGTATCCCAAACCAAGACTCACGTTTGTATTCCGGTTTCCAAATGTTGTTGTGCCATAAGCAATTCCAAATCCAGCATCTTCTTCACCCAGGACCGTTCCAACCAATGCACCGGCACCTACATTGAATTTATCCTTTACAATGGGAATGGACAATTTTGGTGTAAGCCATACTGGCGTAGATGCACCCGCGAAAAGAAAGAGCGGTACGATCCCCGCTCCAATGGAAATATTATCGGTGATACCATAACTCACCTGGTTGAAAAAGATCCACACATTCTGGTAATACCCTTCTCCTTTTTTCA
>DASXWI010000029.1:0-2831 GCA_036503755.1 Saprospiraceae bacterium
TCTTATTTCCCTATCCACCCGGATTTGGCTGTCACGGAATTACGAGTTATGAATGCTATAATGCTGCTTTGCTCTATGCGGGTGATGGCGTCATGAACGCATTCTATTTGATGAGTCTGGTGGATGGTACATTGACTCGCCTTTGTTCTGGTGAAAATCAATGGAATTGGATGAGTTTAGCTAGTCCTCCAGGAACAGGAAGCACGAGTTGTGGCAATCTCATGGATCTGGATTGTGATAATTCGTCCGGAGCAGAAGGTGTCGACTTCATCAGTATTCCTTTCCATTGCAACTCAGGAGGCATTCCTGCATCGGACATTGATCCCCTGATCGGAAGTGATACTACCATTGCTGAAATGAGTGTTTCGATTTCTCCGTCAACTATGCCTGATAGTCCTGCTGAATTCCTTGATATCATAGCTTCAGTGGCTCCACTTACTATCAGTGGTCTGGGTACGTCAGAAATCCTGATCACCAATCCAGGCGGAGGAAGGATCCAGGATTTCAAGGATGCCATACAAAAGGTGGTTTATTTCAATGAAGCCAACCCACTGACACCCGGTCCCCGCGAAGTCGAAGTTTTCTACACCTTAGTAACTGGTGAAACAAGCAATGTGGCCATTGCTTATCTTGAAGTGGAGCAACTTGATTCTATCACGCTTGATCTTGGTCCAGACATTACCATATGTGAATTTGAATCGATCATTCTTGATGCTTCTTACCCGGGTGCTACTTATGAATGGTCAACAGGTGAAACAACAGCGACCATTGAGGTAAGTGTGCCGGGAGAATACAGTGTCACTGTGAGCAAGGATACCCGCTGCACCAATATCGATGAAATAGTCATTGAGCAAATACCTATTATTGATGTTAGTCTTGAAGGTGATTCAGCGATTTGTATTTTGCAGGACGGCGAACTTGTGCTTACCAACAATTCCACGATACCCGTTACGATTGAATTAGATCAGGATCCTTCGGGACCTCCGATCATTATTGAGGATCTGATTGGTTCCATCACCATTCCCGTATTCCCTGAAGAGCCCACAGAATATTGGATTCTTTCTGTGACATCTGCAGTGGACGCATGCATTTTCTTGACAGATTCTGTACAGTATATTGAGGTCTACCCCACTTATGAAGAAGCTGTCACTGAGTTTATCTGTGATGGAGACAGTTTATGGGTTGGAGATCATTGGGAAACAGATGAAGGCATATACGCATTCACCTATACGTCTGTTGGAGGCTGCGATAGTCTTGTGGAATATTCAGTTTGGATATTGCCAGCGGAGACCATCCTGATTTCAAAAGATACATGTGACCCTGCTGCGGTAGGTGTTTTTATAACACATCTTCCCAATCCGAATGGCTGTGATACGGTCGTTCGTACATCTGTCAGCTTACTTCCCTCTGATACCACCAATCTTTCGACGACTACGTGTGTAGCTGCACAACAAGGTATTTCGATCGATACGCTGAGCAATGTTTCAGGATGTGACAGTTTGATCGTGACTACGACCTCTTACATTCCTCCGACAGATACAACTTCACTCGTTCAATTTTCTTGTGATTCCTCTCTCCTCGGCGTGAGTTATCTTCTTCTTACAGGAATTGATCTATGTGACAGTATTGTTTCGATAACAACGCTATTTTCGGAAACAGATACAACATACAACAGCGGTACTTCTTGTATAATATCAGAGATTGGTGTGTTCGAGGAAATGTTCACAGATATTGATGGTTGCGATAGCCTGGTGATCACCACTGTCACAGAAGGGGCTAAAGACACTACCTATCTATTCATAACATCCTGTGATTCTTCTTCGCTGGGTATATTTGAAACCTTGCTTGTCAGTTCGGAAGGATGCGATAGTTTAATTATCGAAACGGTTACATATGCCGCGAAAGATACTACTGAGTTAACCTCTGGCACTTGCGATCCGATTGAAGCAGGGATCTTTACCACATCGTTAATTAATCAATTCGGATGTGATAGTATAGTCATAGAAACCATTTTGTTGAATCCTTCTCATGATCAAACCTATCTCTTGAGTTCCTGCATGCCTGCAGATACAGGCACATTTGTGCAGCAACTCATCAATCAATATGGTTGCGATAGCATAGTCACCACCATCGTTGATCTATTGCCTTCTCATTTTGTCACCCTGGAGGAAGAATCCTGCATACTCTCCGATACCGGTACGTTTGTGTCTGTATTTCAAAACCAATTTGGTTGCGATAGCATAGTCAGCTTACATGTCGGCTTCAGTGAAATCGATACAACAATGCTTACTGTAAATACCTGTGATCCGAATGAAGTGGGTGTGAAAGAAACTTGGCTGACCACTACTGAGGGTTGTGATAGTCTTGTCATAACTACTACGAATTATCATCCTATTTCAATTGATATTGACATCGTCAGTGATTTCAATGGATACGCAATAAGCTGTTTTGAAAGTGAAGACGGAGAATTACTTGCAGTCGCTGATGGAACCGATCCATTGTCTTACATCTGGTCCACACAAGTTACAAATCCAGTCCTTTCTGGTCTCTCGGCCGGATTATATGAGCTGACTGTTACTGATGGAAATGGATGTACAGCAGTTTCATCTGTGAACCTACTAGCTCCTCCTCCGCTAATGGTAGCGTTTATCGTTTCCATGCCTGATTGTTTTGAACAAGAGGTTGGATTCATTACAGCAAATCCCACTGGCGGAATATCCCCTTATTCATACAGCCTGGATGGCATTAATTTTCAGTCTTCGAATACATTTAGCCCTTTAGAAGAAGGCACCTATGAAATAACCATCAGAGATGCCAATCAATGCACCACT
>DASXWI010000030.1:0-2922 GCA_036503755.1 Saprospiraceae bacterium
ATCGAGGATCGAAAGATTGATGACAGACCGCGTATGGAGTTTATATGAAACATAGACAATATCATCTGATGGATTGGGATAATGTCCAAATCCATTTGAAACGACAGGATATTCTTCACCAATAGAGGTGGTGAAATCTTCTTCCTTCGCAAGGTGAGTCCATATACTTAAGTCACCTTCATGAAGCCTGGTCCAGATAGGCCGGATGATACCGTTGTGAACAGTGAGGTTGGTATAATCACCGAAAAAGATATCACTGTCCGGCAAGAATGGTGATTCGCTGATGCGTTGATTGATGAATGTCATTCCACCATCTTTTGACAACGCCATATACACATCAGTATAATCACTGTCATAATGACGGCGGTCATAGAAAATAAAATAGAGATATCCATTGGTCTGGTCGATGGTCATCCATGTGAAAAACTGTTGTTTTCCCGGGCTGTCATCATTCACGCGAATGGGATCTGACCAGGTGTCTCCTCCATCAGTAGATTTAGCCAGCCATATGTCTGTATCATTTGAACCATTACGCTGATCTGACCAATTAATGTAAATGGTCCCTCTGTTTGGACCTTGACTCAGGTCGCATGCAGTAATAGGTAATCCATTTGCCCTGTAAATGCCCGGAACCAGATAATCCCAACCGGTTGGCATTGGATCAACGGGAATGTCATTGTCCAGCCACGTTTCTCCTTTGTCAAGTGATCGATCAAATACAATCCCTTCGGGTCCCGCCCACGCTACATAGACTTCTCCTTCCGGCCCGACAGCCGGCACCGCACCTTCAACAGTATTGTCACTGTCAATACAATCACCAGCTGTTTTATTAATACGAATCGCTGGCGACCAGGTTTCACCTGCATCAGTGGATTTTGAAAACCGGATGATACTGCTATCTAATGGATTGGAACTTCCATACTCATCAAATTGTGTCCAGGTGAGATAGATTGTATTATCTGCCTGATCAATGGCACACCATTGTTTGTCCTGCGCTTTCGTTCCGTTGAGCCCTGTGTAGGAGCCATCATTCCAACTCGCCCCATGATTTGTTGTCTTCTGACATACGATTCGGTCGATCCAGTTTCCATCAGGTGGATTGGAAAGGTGAAAGAAATAGAAATCACTATTGACATCAACTGCGATGACAGGATCGCCCCACACCCCATGACTTGATTGCAGGGTGTGTATTGTCCAGGTACGTCCAGTGTCCTCACTGATATAGTACTGATTGATATTAGCTGCCCCAATGATGTTGCCGGGATGAAGCGGATCCATCATGATCGACGGTTCATTCGGAAAACCCAGGTCATTGATCAATATATTCTGGGCAAACCCTGCTTGAAGGTAGATTAAGCACAATGCCAGTAAGATAATTTTATACATAGGGTATAGAACGAATTTTTCCTCTGAATGAACATCAAAGTAATGAAATCATAATTATTCGGTTATTTTGTCAACAAAAGGAAGTGAATGTTCTCCAAATCAACTGAGTACGCTCTACGAGCTATCATCTACCTGGCTCAGAAGAGTTCGAAAGAGCAGAAAATCGGGATAACAGAATTGTCTGAGGCAATTGATTCGCCAAAATCATTTACCGCAAAAATTCTCCAGAAACTTACCCGCGACAATAAATTTATCAGTTCCATTACCGGACCAACAAGAGGCTTTTACTTAACCGAACAAGCGAAGAAAAAATCCCTGCTTCATGTTCTCCAATTGCTGGACGAAGAAAGTATCATCACCGGGTGTATTCTTGGTCTAAGAGAATGTTCAGAAAAAAATCCATGTCCCATGCATGGACAATATAGACTCATCAAACCACAGCTTATCGAAATGCTGGACCACAAGACGATTGCCGAACTCGCCAGCGAGATGAAAGACCCCAAGGTGGTTATCAACAATATCACAAAGAGGAAGGTCTGACTAGTGCGGGCTTATAAGGTTATAGGCTTATAGGGTTATAGCCCTAGGAACCAATAAACTCTATTGTTATAAGCTTTATAAGCTCCATAATCCTATAAGCTTTATAAGCTCCATAATCCTATAAGCTTTATTATCCTATAAGCTTTATAAGCCCCTAAGCTCCTCTCCACAATCAACAGCTTTTCCCTAACTTCACTGTCATGAGGACCCAACTGACCATTGGACTGTTGATGCTATGGGGTATTGCCTGGTCGCAACCCGGAACTGTTACAGAGCATCTTAAAATAGACCAATTCGGCTATCCGCCGGATGTAAAGAAGATTTGTATTATCAATAATCCTCAAGTCGGGTTTGACTACGATGCAGGTGATTTTTATACGCCTGGGAATACACTGGAATTGCGAAAAGTTTCTGACAACACGGTGGTATTTTCTGCTGGCATCACATCATGGCATGCGGGAGCAACGTATGACCAAAGTGGTGACAAAGTCTGGTGGTTCGATTTCTCTTCGGTTACTACACCGGGATCCTATTATGTGTATGATATCACCAATAATAAAAGGTCTTTCCATTTTGACATTAAAGCCGATGTATATAACACGGTATTGAAACAGGCTGTGCGCATGTTTTATTATCAGCGCTCCGGCTTTGCAAAAACTCCGGCATATGCTTATGAATGGGATGATGGTGCAAGTCATCTCGGACCTTTGCAGGACCTCGATTGTCGACTCGCAACTAATCCTGTTGCAGGTACTTCAAAACAACTCCATGGTGGTTGGTTTGATGCTGGTGATTACAACAAGTATGTCAATTTTGCTTACGAGCCCATCCATGATCTGTGCCTTGCGTATATCGAATACCCGGAGATATGGACAGATGATTATAATATTCCGGAATCAGGCAATGGCATACCTGATCTCCTTGACGAAGTAAAATGGGAGTTGGATTGGTTGCTTCGTATGCAGGAAGCAAATGGTTCGATGTTGATAAAAGTAT
>DASXWI010000031.1:0-1545 GCA_036503755.1 Saprospiraceae bacterium
ATGGTTTGGGGATAAAGTCACTTGTGGTTCATGGACAGAGATTTGGCTCAACGAAGGATTTGCAACTTACCTCACCGGGATGACTTACGAAAGATTTAGCCCAGATGAATTCTGGCCTCTATGGAAATTATCAGCAAGTAACTCTGCAACAAGCCAACCTGGTGGTTCTGTGTTTGTGGATGATACAACAAGCGTCAATAGAATATTTAGCGGAAGATTGACCTACAACAAAGGAGCTTACTTACTGCATATGTTGAGATGGATTACCGGTGACGATGCATTCTTTGCTGCTTGCAGAGATTATCTTGAATTGCCCGGAACAGCATATGATTTCGGGAGCACACAAGAGTTGCAAGGCTATCTCGAACAACGTTCTGGTAAAGATTTGGATGGCTTTTTCGCAGACTGGTATTACGGCCAGGGGTTTCCAACTTACGATGTTCACTGGAATCAGCAAGCTGATTCTTTAGTGATCTGGCTTGGTCAAACACAATCCCATCCTTCTGTATCCTTTTTTGAAATGCCTGTTCCCATTTCAGCCACAATCAATGGCACACCGGAAACTTTTGTGTTGAATAATACCACACAAGATCAACGATTCTCCTTTTTTATAGGTGATGCAACTGTTGATTCTATTGATATCGATCCCGAAATATGGCTTCTATCAGGGGATAATACTATAAGCGAGATTTCAACCGCAGTACATGGTGTTACAAACAATGAGAAGTTTATCCTTTACCCAAATCCTGCGAATGAATCTCTAAATGTTATTCCCGGTCAGGATTTCAGCAAAGTAACTTTCACCAATACAACCGGAATCCAATGGCATGAAAATATTATTTCAGGAAAAATCGATGTGAGCCATTTACCCTCAGGTTTTTACACTCTGACATTACAAAACGATGAGCAGGAAATACTATGTATTAAACCAGTGATTATCCATCATTAATTTTTTAAGGCAAGGATTCAATCCAGGTTTTTTGCAACCCAATCTTTCAAGGTGCTTTCATCAACGATATGTGTACCTGAGAAGAAATGGATCGAAGGCTTCAGGCCAATGGAATCCATGAGCGGTTTGTTTTCCTGTATAATGTCTTGATTGAAAAATGGATCTTGATCACCTACAAAGAAATGTGCATCCATTGCATTGAAATATTCCTTGCGATGTCTAAAGGAAATATCATCCGGCAATCCTCCTGCCCACATTAAAAAATGATCAACTCTTGGTGCAGAATCATTTAACCACCTAAGTAATGTAGTTACACCTTGTGAAAATCCTACGTAGATAATCTTCACATCAGGGCGATGATCCCAACCCGTTTTTTGTCGCAGCAAATTGAGAAATAAAACAAAATCAGCGATCTCATCAAGCCTATCTTCCTTGGTCATCCAACTTGCAGCCGAACGGCCGCTGAATCCCTCAAAATAAAACCTGTTGAGCCCTTCAGGAGCAATGACAAAATGTTTTGACGGATCAAGAAATTCGAAACGCTGGATAAAGTTTTTCGCTAACTGGCCATATCCATGCAGGCACACCCATGTATA
>DASXWI010000032.1:0-6537 GCA_036503755.1 Saprospiraceae bacterium
ATGGTCTGCCCAGGGTTTTCCGGGCTTGATCTACTTTGCCGGGAAGAGCGGTATAAACCGCCTTGATCATATCAAAATCGAATATCATGATGTATAGTTAGTAAAATGGAACATGCTTAAAACGAAACCGCAAAAATAAGGTTCTTGGCAGAACCTGCATGATTTTCTACCCTTCCAGCCTTTCAATCAGGCGGCCGGCGATGCGGAGGAAGTCCATTTCGGTGATAATTCCAATCAATTCCCCGTTTTTGACGACAGGGAGGCAGCCGATCATGTTTTTGCGCATGATCGACATTGCTTCATGAATCGTCGCATTTGGGTCGATGACCATCGGATTTTGATTCATGATATCCTTCACTGTAGTGATTTCGGCTTCGGTTCCAGGGTCCTGGTTACGTTTACTCAGCATGTGCCTAAGGACTATCCGTAACGTAATAAGTCCAACCAATTTTCCTTCTTTATCCTCCACTGGGGTATATCTGATCTTTCTCCAGTCCATCATATCGATGACAAGGTCAATAATGTCATCTTTTTGAACCGTGAAAAGGTCAGTGGTCATAAACTCACTCACTTTTAATCCTGAAGGCCTGTATTCCTTGAGATCATTGAGTTCCGGCATTTGCCATTTGTGGACCGGGATGCCTGATTTTTCGTTGACACACATGGCATACGTCAGGACGGTCAGAGCTTCGTCTTCGGTTGTTTCTTTTTTCAGTTTAGTATAAGAGCGCAGCGCCCATCTTGCCCCATTCATATGCTCTTTGGCACGGGCCTCGATGACATCCATATACCTGGAAATATCATCCGGATGGACATTTCGCATTTCCAGACCTTTTTTGGCGCGTGGGATCAATTCTTCCAAAGCCAATTGAACCACTGGGATTTTCTGGTCGTACATCCAGGTGAATTTGGAATCAATACCAAATTTGGCTGCTTTACTAAAATTGTCATAAACATCTTCAAAACCGATCTTATTCCGGACATCACCCACATCATCATGCATCTGGACCATACAACCCAGCCAAAATGCAGCATTAGCAACTTCATCAAGAACAGTTGGACCCGAAGGCAACACCCTGTTTTCAATACGGAGGTGAGGTTTCCCATTTTCGCTGATTCCATAACATGGCCTGTTCCAACGGTACACCGTGCTATTATGCACTTGCAATGACCGCAATTTTGGCACCTGCCCTTCTCTGATCAATTCGAGTGCATCTTCCTGGACGTCACCACTTAATAGCACTCTGAAGCGAACGATGTCTTCACGGTATATTTCTAAAATAGATTTATCCAACCACTGCCGGCCAAAATTTACCCTTGGACTGCGTTCGCGCATATGATCATGGCTAGTCCTTGTATCCAGTGCTTGCTGGAACATCGCTATTCTTGACTCATGCCACAATCTCCTTCCAAATACAATTGGGGAGTTGGCTCCCATGGCCATTACAGGAGCAGCCAGTGCTTGGGAAAGATTGTACATCCCGACAAATTGCGATGGATGAACCTGCAGGTGAACCTGGAAACTGGTATTGACAGCTTCAATCAGCGGGCTGTCATGTTTAATGATCAATTCATCAATCCCGACCAGGTTGAGTTCATAGCTGCTGCCCACTAATTGCTGGTTGATGGCCTCCATCAAAGCAAAGTATCGTTGCTTTGGAGTGAGGTTGCTCATGTCCAGGTCATACTTCCGCAGTGTCGGGCAAATACCAGTCAGGACGATTGTAGCGCCGAGTTTATTGATGACGCTTTCGATTTTGGCGAGTTTGCCTACACATTCGTCTTCAAGTTCTCTGAGCCCTCTTCCGCTAAATTCACGGGGTTCAAGATTTATCTCGAGATTAAATTTGGCAAGTTCAGTCTCCACCCAAGGCCATTCTTCCATTTGTTGGAGAGCCTGCATATTGATACAAGCGGGTTTAAAGGTCTTTTGGTCAACGAGGACCATTTCCTGTTCGGCACCAATTCGGACGATATCATTTTCAAACCAGTCATTTTCGATCATGTATTCCAATGCTTTTACGTCGTCAAGTAGTGATTTGACGAACGTTTGCATCTGGTCTTGCGATTTGACGATTGAAACCCGCTGTTCTCCCATGATCCAATATTTGCTGTGGGGTGAAATTAAGACGTGAAAAATAAGACACAATTTGGGAGAATGATCAAATCCCTGATTTATTTATTGAAAAAAGGCGAAGGGCGAGGAGCATAGGGCATAGAGCATAGGGCATAGAGCAAGGAGCAAGGAGCAAGGAGCAAGGAGCAAGGCGAAAATGTGAATGTGGAATATCTGCCATGCTTGATTCCATACCTTGAATAATGAAAGGGCCTGTTCAAGCGTTACTTTGTGATCAAATGAGGAGAAATAGCCTATATCTTTCTGGAATTACTTTGGTGCTTTTGCTGGCCTTGTCCTGTGGGAAGGATAGCGGGGATGAGTTATTTGAGTTGAAGTTTCCACCACCACCTATCGAATTTGAGATTCTCCCTGGGCTAAATACCCTGGATACGCATATTTATACCCAAAGTCCGATCAATAGCCAATATGAGGCAAGACTTGAACCTTCAGGCCATACAGATGACGAAGTAGACCTCCTCCAGGCCAAGGATGCTTATCTCTCCAGCATGTTTGAAGATGAAGACCTGGATTTTATCAGGAGTGTTTCCGTCTACATCTTCGACCCATTTGATCCTTCTAATAAAATTGAATTCTTTTACCTCGAACCAATTCCATTTAAAGAAAAAACATCTATCCGTCTATTCCCTGGCATTACAGATGTGAGTGATTGGATCAAGAGCGGAATTTTTGGCGTGGAGATCCGCCTGGAATTCAGAGAAGTTTCTCCAGCATTGATTGAGATGAAGCTGGAGTTTGATCTGGCTGCAATTAATGAGTAATGGTGAGGCTTCGCACACATGAGCTTTCAACTTTAAGCTATCTGCTGTCAGCTATCTGAAAAAGCTACCAGCTTCAAGCTATCAGCTACCAGCTTGATTGCTGCATTATCGAGATGGTATACTTGAAAACACCTCCGTGCTCTCCGTGGTGCCTCTTTTTTCCTCCGTGCGAAACCACACCGATAATTGAAAATCTAAAAACGAATGGGTTACCCCGCCGTTAAAAACGGTCATCGGTACTGATAGATTAAAATATAAGGCTACTTATGTTCGTTTTTTATACTAATATTGGTTGGCCTAATTGTAGCCACAACAATACTTCATCCCAACCTTTACTCCCTTAAGTTTGTCTAATACATACGTTTTTACAGTTTGAAGGGACCATTGCCATCCAATGGGTTAAATTAGTCAACGAATTACTCACCCTTTTTTCATCATATGCTGACGAAGTGTCGTCAAGTGTGATGATCATCACTTAAAACCTTCATCATCCGTGAGTAGCAACACACTGCAGGATTTTCTTTCCCAAATCAGGTTCCCCTTCCTGGGAGATAATCTCATGCGGAAATACGAAAATGAGAAATCCCCTTTTCGCGCAGAACTCTTCAGCACCGCCCAGCTCGAAGCTTATGCTGCTTCACTCGCGGAATCGCATGCATTAAGCGATGAAGATTTCCCGGAACACCTCCTGAAACGATTAGTTGAAAATGAAGCGATCCTATTTGAGGTCCGCAACTTGTTGATTGAATCTGCAAAAGAAAACAGTTCCATCTCCCCTGCTGGAGAATGGTTGTTGGATAATTATTACAGCATAGAGGAACAAATCCAGATTGCCAAAAAACACTTTCCAAAATCTTATAGCGCAACCCTGCCCCGCTTAGCAAAGGGTCCGCTCGCCGGGTTACCTCGTGTATATGATATTGCACTTGAAATCATCACGCACAGCGACGGGCGCGTCGTTCCTGAAAACTTATTCAGTTTCGTGAATGCGTACCAACTAGTCACCTATTTAAAACTGGGTGAATTATGGGCCATCCCGATCATGCTCCGTTTTGCGTTGATTGAAAATTTAAGAAGACTTGCCGCTACCATTGCACGTGATCGGATCAATAAAAATCTTGCCGACTATTGGGCAGATAAAATGACTACTACTGCGGAGAATGATCCCAAGAGTCTCATCGTAGTGACTGCCGATATGGCTCGCTCCAATCCTCCGATCGTAAGTTCATTTGTAGCAGAACTCACGAGACGGTTACTAGGCAAAGGAGCCGCATTATCCTTACCGCTTTCATGGGTAGAACAACGACTGGCTGAAAACGGACAGACAACAAACATGCTGATCCACCAGGAAAATCAGAAGCAGGCAGCGGACCAGGTATCCATGAGCAATAGCATCAGCAGCCTTCGCTTTATCAATACGTTTGACTGGAAGGAATTTGTAGAAAGGACCAGTGCCGTTGAAGATTTATTACGTAATGATCTCAATGGTATTTATGGACGTATGGATTTCAGGACACGGGATCATTATCGACATCGTGTGGAAGCCATTGCCAGGCGTAGTGGTACTTCTGAACCTGAGGTAGCTAGTATAGCCCTGGACCTTGCCCGCAAAATGCATGGTAATGGAGAAGGTAATTCGCAGAATACGCATGTTGGCTTCTACCTGATTGGAAAAGGTGTAGAGCAGACTGAAAAAAAAGCCGGTGTCAAATTTAGCTGGTTAGAAAAACGGCGCCGATCAATGTGCAAATACAATTTCGGTTTGTATGCGGGTTCTATTATTCTTCTGACTCTCTTTTTTTCATGGATCATCATCCAACATACTTATCATCAACAATTACAACTCGGTTGGTTAATTCTGACAGCCGTTCTTAGCATTATTGCAACCAGTCAATTAGCCACGGCGCTGGTCAATTGGATAGCCACTATTGTGGTACAACCAGACTTTATGCCAAGAATGGATTATTCAAAAGGAATACCAGATACATCCAGGACATTGGTAGCTGTACCCACTTTATGCAATAGTTCGAAGGAATTGGATCATTTGTTGGAAATGATGGAAGTGAGATTTCTAGCCAACAAACAGGAAAATCTTCACTTCGCGCTACTGACTGATTTTCGGGATGCTCCTGCTGAAATAATGCCCGGAGATCAACAATTATTGGATTATGCAGAACAACGCATACAAGATTTGAATGCAAAGTACCGCAATGAAAAGAAAGAGGTTTTTCTGCTCCTGCACAGACCTCGAAAATGGAATGCAGGTGATCAAGTATGGATGGGATACGAGCGAAAACGGGGGAAACTTGGTGATCTCAATGCTTTACTCAGGGGAAATGGAGAAGGAAAATTTAACCTGATTGCCGGTGATCAATCTGTTCTTGAGGACATCACCTACGTCATCACGCTAGATGCGGATACCCAATTGCCAAGGGAAGCCGCATGGAAAATTATTGCCACCCTGGCGCACCCTTTAAATCATCCTCAATACGATCCAATAAAAAAACGAATTACAAAAGGATACGGAATATTACAGCCCAGGCTAGCATCGAGTTTGCCACGAGTAGATGCATCCTGGTATGCCAGGATCCATGGTAATGAAGTAGGAATAGATCCATACACGCGAGTGGTCTCTGATGTATACCAGGATCTGTTGAAGGAAGGTTCTTTCATCGGCAAAGGAATTTATGAAGTAGATGCTTTTGAAAAAACACTCAATGAACGCTTTCCGGAAAACAGGATTTTAAGCCATGATCTGTTAGAAGGATGTCATTCCAGGTCAGGGCTTATCAGTGATGTTCAATTGTTTGAAGAGCATCCAACGACTTACCTCGCGGATGTAAAACGGCGCCACCGATGGATCAGGGGAGACTGGCAGATAGCTCGATGGTTGTATCCTGGAGTGCCTGGTCATGCACATACACGACATAAAAACCATCTGACTGCATTATCCCGTTGGAAAATTTTTGACAACCTGCGCCGTAGTCTTGTACCTCCCGCCATGATGATCCTGTTGATTTTCGGCTGGTTGATTTCCTATACACCTTTGTTCTGGACACTTACGATCATCGGAATCATCCTTCCACCTTCCCTATTTTCGTTTGGCTGGAGTTTGATAAAAAAATCTCCGGAGGTTTCATGGCAGAATCAATTAAATGTCTCTATCGATGTCCTGGTCAATAACCTGATTCTGCACGCATGGACGATCATCAGCCTGCCTTATGAAGCCTATGTCAATGTGGATGCCATCCTGCGCACGATGTGGAGAATGTTTATTTCTCACAAAAATTTACTTCAATGGGATCCATTTGGATTTGTTTCGAGTACGAAAAGTCTGATCGATCATTATAAAACAATGTGGATTGCCCCCATAGTAGGCACGATACTTTTGGTGGTTCTTTCTTATTTATCCTTACCTGCTTTTATCATCGCCAGTCCGTTACTTACCTTTTGGATTATATCTCCCTTTATAGCATGGTGGATCAGTCTTCCACAATTCAGGAAAAAAACGAGCCTTTCTTTTCAGCAAACTAATTACCTCAAATTGCTGGCCAGGAAAACATGGGCATACTTTGAAAATTTTATTGGCGAAGAAGACAACTGGTTGCCTCCTGACAATTACCAGGAGAACCCTGAACC
>DASXWI010000033.1:0-17058 GCA_036503755.1 Saprospiraceae bacterium
GAATCAAGGAGCAAACACCTCGACTGCGCTTCGTTATTTCACCTCTTCAGAGGACTTCATCATTCGTTGGACTTGCGATATTGTTGAAGACCGTATTGGGCAGCTATGGTTCGGCTCTACAACAGGGATGATGAAGTTGACTTCGCCAAAGACAGGTGAGCGACTTACATTTCAACATTATTCTGGAAAACAAGGATTTACTGATGCCTTTGTCATGTGCATTACACCTGACTCAAAGGGGAATATTTGGTTTGGGACTTTTGGTGGAGGCTTGATTCAAGCAAAATTGTCGGCATCGGGTGATATCGAAGAGTTTATTCATTTCACCGAAGACCAGGGATTTCCAGCGAATTACATCATAGCCGTCATTGAGGATGACGAAGGAAATCTTTGGGTAGAAACGGATATCAACGGAGTATCCTACTTCAAATTAAATCCCGATAGGAGAAGCGGTACATTAACAGTATATTCTGAACGAGAGGGCTTGCTAAGTCAACAATTGAGCTCTATGTACTTGGATCCGAAAGGTGATTTATGGTTGGGTACAGAAAGAAATGGATTATGTCAGTTTGTTTTATCGGATGCAAAAGGAGAGCAAAAGTTCAATGCATTCACAAAAAATCAGGGCCTTACTGATGACAATATCAGGGAGATCATTCCTTTTCCGGGTAATGGACCTGATCGTCCATTTTGGGTGACCACAAAGAATGGTTTAAACCTGGTACAGCCCCACAATTCAAACGAATCAAAAACAACACTTTTTTCTTTCGGACGCACCGAAGGTATAAAACATACAGGCTTTACTTATAGAAATGGTAACATCGATCATAACGGAAAGATATGGCTTGGAACTGAGCAGGGACTACAGGTATTGAGTTTGAATACTTTTAAAACATCTAATTCAATTCCGAAACCATTTCTGCGTCAAATTCATGTCAATGAAAGAGCAATCAATTACCACCATCTGCCTGACAGTTTAAAGCGGAGCATTTCATTTAAACAAACAAACCTATATGAGAATCTGCCTATAGCGCCAACCTTTTCGTATAAAAGCAACCACCTAACTTTTTCATTTGCCGCAACAGATTGGTCAGACCCATACAAGCTACAGTACAGCTATAAAATTGATGGTCTTAATGAAACGTGGAGCACACCCTCTGCTGAATCAAAAGCAGAATACCGGAATCTTCCATCGGGTACATTTACCTTTAAAGTCCGGGCCATCGGTGAATCTCAAATCTGGAGCGAACCATTTGAATATAAATTCACCATACGCCCTCCCTGGTGGTATTCATGGTGGGCTATAGTGATGTATACTTGTTTCGGAGGATTTATAGTATACAGGACCTATCGATTTCAATTGAATCGAAAACTTGAAATAGCGGAAAAACAACGCCTCGTTGAACTTGACCAAATCAAAAACCGACTCTACACGAATATCACACATGAATTCCGAACGCCGCTTACCTTGATACACGGCCCGGTGACACAGGCTCTATCAAAGAATACGGTGCTTGAACAAAAAGACATTCAAAGCATACACCGGCAATCCGAAAGGCTTCAACAACTGATCAATCAAATGTTGCAGTTACAAAAGCTGGAAGCCGGAATGCTCAAGCCACACTATGCGTATGGAGAAATCATACAGGTACTACGCAATCTCTTCGGATCATTTGAAACATGGGCTAAAGACAAAAACATTTCTATGCTTTTTTCTTCTTCCCTGCAGGAAGTATATATGGATTTTGATCAGGAAAAACTAACGCAGATCATCAGCAACCTGGTCTCCAATGCAATAAAGCATACTCCACGTGGTGGGAAGGTAGCCATGGTTATCAACCCTTCCTCATCTGCAGATTTCCTATTGATCAACATATCTGATACCGGCACGGGCATCAGCGAGGAAGACCTTCCTTATATCTTTGATCGCTTCTATCAATCCAAAAGAGCTTCATCCGGAGGTACAGGTATTGGATTAGCTTTAGTAAAAAATCTCACTGATCTTCTGGGTGGCCAGATTAGTGTAGAGAGCAAGCTTGATTCTGGCTCAACCTTTAAATTATCCCTTCCGATTACCAAACGCACACACAAGCCAGCTGAAGCTGTCCCTGCTACCGAAGTAAGTGTCCACGAAGCACATGATGAAGAAATTAATTTTATCACTCCCCAACATGTTATTCCAGGTAAGCCCATTGTGCTTATTGTAGAAGACCATCCGGAGGTGTTACAGTATGTAGCCTCTTGTTTGGCGGACGAATACACCATCTTGTCTGCCAAGGATGGAAATGAAGGTTTGCGACTGGCGTATGAGCGTGTTCCTGATCTTATCATCAGCGATGTGATGATGCCCGGAAAAGATGGGTTCGAATTGTGTAACATACTAAAAACAGATATCCAGACAAGCCATATTCCAATCATCCTTTTAACCGGACGTGGCGATCATGAGGCTATGATGGAAGGCATCGGGCGTGGAGCAGATGCCTATGTTACAAAACCATTTGATCCTGAAGAATTGTTGCTCCGTGTAAGAAAACTCCTTGAACTCAGGTCAACCTTAAGCCAATATTACCGCCAACACGCTACCACTCAAAATCCAGAGACCATTCAACAATCCTCAGCAAAGGAAAATGAGTTTTTACAGAAGATCAGGGCCTTTGTGGAAGAGCATCTCAATGATTCCCGTTTTAATATGGATATGCTTTGTCATCAGATGGCGATGAGCCATCCACAACTGCATAGAAAAATTACAGCTTTAACCGGGGAGTCAACAGGAAAGTTTGTTCGTTCTGTTCGTCTTGCAAAAGCGTTGGAACTGCTTCGTCATTCAGATCTTACGATTTCTGAAATCGCGTATGAAACCGGGTTTAGCGAGCCGGGATATTTCACCAAGGTGTTTTCGAAGGAGTTTAATTCATCTCCAACGGAATACAGATCAGGTATGTCAGGTTGAAAGGATCATTTACTTCTTTGTTGTTGACCATCACAATCGTTTCATTCGTCAATTTAGATATGATCGGGAAGACAAACTCTTGATGAGGATGTCTTCTCTATAATTTCCCGATCAAAGTATATCTTTATGACCCGGCAATTTTATCCGGCTTCGAATGGAAAACGCACAAAATTTAATTGGCGTTGAAGTGATTTTTTTATATCCGTACCAAATTGATTATTAACTATTTAAAATCCAGCAAACATGCCCATTTCTAATCTTACACCCCTCACACGAGAACAATACCAGCGATTAACCATTTCCCGCTTCCAGAACAATCCCACAGTTACATCTTCAGGCACCCCGGATCCTGATGCCCAAATCAACCTTGGTGGTTGGGTCGGCTCTGACACAATAGCATTTATTGTGAATGATAATGCCGGATCACAATCCAGCCTGAGTATTGAATCGATTACAACAAATACAATTGGTCTGAACGTAACAGACAATTCAAGTCCAACAGCCATCATGTCCTATTATACTATTAACATGGGCTCAAATGCTATCAATAGTAATTGGGAATTATCTTTTGATGTTGCTGCAAATAATACCAAAACGGGAACATGGAAATTTGTCAAAGGAAAGTCTACATTTGACGTTAAGGGAGTCTGATGGAGTTACTCCAAAGAGCCATCACTAGATCTTTTTTAATTAAGCCGCTCCTGGTTGGTTTATATCAATCCACATGATGGTTATCTCCTTAAAACGATGGATGCTTGTCGTCGTATGCTGGTTAGTTACGACCAGTGTTTTTGCTCAAGCAAATCCTGATCAGGATATGAAATGGGTGGATAGCGTTTTAACGTTGATCCGCTCAGACCAGAGTTTGGATTCGGAAACCAAATCCACCTTATCGGATTCTGCTTTTCAAATATGTGCACGTCATCATAATCTTTGCAAGCAAATTAATGCCCGGGTCATCCAGGCAACGTACCTGGATGATATTGGGTTGCTTGATTCTGCATTGACACAACTCTATTGGGCACAACGATTCTTTCAACCCAGCTGTGACAGTTTACTCCTGATGTCACTCTATAGAAATCTAACCAGTGTTTATTTGTCCTTAAATGAACTTGATCGTGTTGACTCTGTAAGCAAAATTGCTCTTTCCTATTGGAATCCCTCCTGGCAATCCATAGATGGCCGCTTAGGTGTATTGAACAACCTTGGAATATCACAAGCCATGAGGGGAAATAATGGTACGGCTACGGCTACTTTTCACCAGGCATATCAAGAAGCAAGAGCAGATCAAAATCCAATTTATATTGAAAAAGCACTGATCAACCTGGGTAGTATAAAAGGGATTGAAGGCGATCTGGATAGTGCCTATTATTTTATCAACTCAGCCGCAATCAATGCAAAGATGAATGCGGATATAGACAATTACTTAACCATCTTAATCAACCTGGCCAACATAGACAAAGAGAGAGGACGATATAAGGAAGCTATCATCACGCTTGATTCCGTAGCCAGCATTGCTGAAAATCGAAAGAACGCGGAATCGATTTATATGGTACAATTGGCAAAATCTGAAATTTTCGCCAGGATGAAAAATTACAAATCAGCATATACTTTCCTGACAGAATATGTGAAAAGTAAAGAATCATACCTCGATGAAGAGCGTGTCAAAGCCGTCACCGAAATGATGGAAAAATATGAGTCTGAAAAGAAGGCCCGACAGATCCAACAGCTTGAATTAGATAAGTTAGATGCCACACTTACCAACGAACGGCTGAAGCATACCCGGAATCGTTTTCTCTATATTGGAATTGTAGGTTTTCTTATTGCTGTCGGTATTGCTACCCGACTTCAATATGTACACAGATCCAGGGCGGCTATTCAGAAAGAAAAAGATATCTCCGAAGGATTACTTCTCAATATTCTTCCTGCTGCTGTTGCAGAGGAATTGAAAGAAAAGGGATATGCAGAAGCTATGCATCATGATGTGGCAACAATTTTGTTTACAGATTTTAAAGGATTCACCACGATATCAGAGACGCTCTCTGCCGCTGAACTCGTAGAAGAAATCAATACCTGTTTCAAAGCCTTCGATCATATCATGACGAAATACGGCATTGAAAAAATTAAGACGATCGGTGATTCTTACATGGCTGCTGCGGGAATTCCTGTCAACAATACAGCAACTGCATTGGATACTGTCCATGCTTCACTTGAAATGCAGGATTTCATCATCAACCGAAAAAAGGAAAGGGAAAAACAAAACCTTCCGTCCTTCCAAATGCGCATAGGGCTCCATACAGGATCTGTTGTAGCAGGAATTGTAGGCGTGAAAAAATTTCAATACGACCTCTGGGGTGATACCGTCAATATCGCAAGCCGAATGGAAAGCAGTGGGGAAGTGGGTAAAGTCAATATTTCAGAAGAAACTTTTCAGCAGATTAAAGATGCCCCGGGACTGACCTTTACCCCACGGGGAAAAATACACGCCAAAGGCAAAGGGGAAATGCCGATGTATTTTGTCAGTCGAGTTATTGATTGATCCCAGCATAAAAAATAGAGTACAAAGGTGCAGTTTTGATTTCCCCTTTTTGATAGTCAATTGCCAATTGCTTATTGTCTATTGCCTATTCTCTTTTCCCGCGCAACGACGCAACGGCGCAGTTTAATTCAAAGTGTATTTGCTTTCTGCCTTTCTGCCCTTCTGCCCTTCCGTTGTTTCGCCCTTTCTCCCTTATCTTCGCCAAATCAAAACAAAAGTCAATCAGCTTACTTTTCCGCAGTATAGAAATAAAGAGGTGTTACGTTATCCTCATTAGTACTAGAGTTGATGATATAGCGCAGAGTTACAAAGCGTTTTAAAACAAGCAAATGAACAACGGTCAATACGTAAAACAGGGATTTCTTCATCCATTTGAATCAATATCCCGGTTGTATAAATGTTCACTCCTACTGCTCCTATTGGCAGTGATTGGATCTTGTGCCAAGGATGAGGATGAGCCGCAATTCCTGATTGATGAACCACTCCAGGAGTACTTTGACCGATTTAAAGCCGAAGCAGCATTGAGGGGTAAGGAGATTGATTTTAAGGCACTCATGATTTCTGGAGATATCCGCCTCATCGGCACTCAAAATGTCATCGGCCAATGTGGCCATACAGAGGAAGAACCTAATGTGGTCATCGTCGATAAATTTTATTGGGATAGCGCCAGTGACCTGGATCGCGAGTTCCTGATTTTTCATGAATTAGGTCACTGCGCCTTAGGACGCGGTCACCTGGATGATTCAGACGGGAATGGTGACTGTATCAGCATGATGTCCAGTGGCACAGGATTGTGCCACATCAATTATACCCTCGCGACAAGGACGGCTCTGATTGATGAGTTGTTTATGCCCTGACCCGCGGTCAGGTTTGGCTACCAGCTACCAGCTTCCAGAAGGTAAAGGCACAGTGTTTAGCGTGGCTGCCTTGAGGAGCCACTGTTTAAATGTTTAGTTTTAAAAAATCATTTCGAATAGGGACAAATCTTGTCGCTGTTTTGAGCTATCAGCTATCAGCTGTCTGCTGTCAGTATTTGGCTACCAGCTACCAGCTGTCCGCTGTCAGGACAAGTTCCACAGACATTAGAAATAGTTGACAGTTATTCGATCAATTAGTAAAAGTTGAATAAGAATTCATTTCGAAGAGGGACAAATCCTGTCGCTCTTTTTGAGCTATCAGCTGTCGGCTATCAGCTATCAGTTTTTGGCTATACTAAGCTATCGACTAGTCCTTGCTCACGAAGTGAGCTTTGTGATACATTGCCATAAGTCTGGCATCTGCGAGTCTGGTATCTGAAGTCTGAAAAGTAGAAACAAACTCTACTAGTAAATTATAACAGGCATGATCAGCATCATCACCTCTTCATTTTCCAATTGCTCATCAGGATAGATCAACACCGGCTTGCTTGGAACCGACATCGTCATATGAATCGACTCCTGGCTTAAGGCGTTGAGCAATTCGATAAAGAAACGCGCATTGAAAGCGATATTCATGGCATCTCCTTCATACTCGCAACTCAATTGCTCACTTGCTTCGTTCGAGAAATCAAGATCCTTTGTTGTGATCGTAAGACTGTTGTCCGCCAGGGTGAAGAAAACTTGATTCGTAGTACGGTTGGCAAAAATATTGATCCTGCGAAGCGCTCCTAACAAATGTGTGCGGCTTACGTAAATGACATTTTTATTATTAACCGGAATGACTGCATTAAAGTCAGGATAGGATTGGTTGATCAGTCTGCAGATCACTTGCGTTTCTTCGAAGCGGAAGAATGCATGAGACTTATTGTATTTCAAATAAACATTTCCCTCAGAAGGTGATGCACCTTTTAACAAGGACATTGCTTTTTTAGGAATAACAAAAGAACCAGTTTGTTCGGTTGAGGTTCCTAATGCATGATAACGGACCAGTTTATGACCATCACTTGCTACAAAACTGATTTTATTAAAATCAACGACAACATTCACCCCGGTCATCGCAGGACGCATTTCGTCTGATGTAGTTGCAAAGATGGTATAATTGATTCCGCTCATGAGACGCTCAACCGGTATCATGATTTCAGGATCATTCGATGTTGGTAAAGCAGGAAAATCATCTGGTGGATCAACCGCCATTTTATACATACCGGTTTCCGTCGTGATCACAAGGGATCGCTGCTCGAGATCAGCTTCAAAAGTTACCGGTTGATTAGGTAATGCTTTTAGCGTTTCAAGCAAAATTTTGGCGGGGATAGCCACCGCACCATTCTCTTTGCTTTCCACCGCCATTTGGGTGGATATGCTCGTCTCCAGGTTGGTCGCCGTGATTGTCATCGTTCCCTTTTTGATTTCCACAAGGAAATCTTCGGTGATCGCAAGGACTGGATTGGTATGTATGGCACCGGCCACAACATTCAGATGCTTCAATAAATCGGCGGATGAGACTTTAAATTCCATTTACTTATTTCGTTTAGTAATGCTGATCCGGAGATGTTCACGCTGGAAAGAACCCGGAAAGGGCAAAGTTAACAGACTAAGCGTAAAAAGGTAGGGGTTCAATATTTTGAACTTCTGCCTTTTCAACCTACCGTCAGGTTTGTGCGTAACTTTGCCCCATGTCTGAATCAGTTGAAGCCCCTCTTATCAGGGAAATCAAAGAACTTCCGTTACCATCCTACGAAACAAAGGAGTTGAGCAATGGCATGAATCTCTTTATGATCAAAGGAGGTACAGAGCCTGTCATGCGGATGGAGATGGTTTTCAGGGCTGGGGCAACCTTTGAGCATAAAGCGGGAGTAGCTGAAGTGATGGCTGGCCTGATGTCTGAGGGTACAATCACTATGACGTCAGCCGTATTAGCTGAAAAAATTGAATCCCTGGGAGCTACTATGTTCACCAGGGGAGGAGTAGACACTGCCAGGATCAGGTTACTTACGTTGTCCAGGTTTTTTCCAGAACTGATAGAGATTGTCCGTGAGGTCATGCATTATCCTGCATTTGACCCGAGCGAACTGAAGGTATACACTGATAATAAAATAGAGCGGTTAAAGATTGATTTGAAGAAGAATGAGGTCCTGGCATACAGACACCTGACGGAAGCCATTTTTGGGCCAAAGCACCCATATGGCAAAAACATTTTTCCGGAAGATTATCTATCCATCACCCCGGATGACCTCCGTCAACATCATAAACAAAATATTATTCCACAAAAAGGAATAATACTGGTTTCGGGTTCTTTTGGTGACGCAGAAACATCACTTATAGAGCAAGTTCTTGGCCAGTGGAGACCAGACCATTCCAATGGAACCGAAGCCATTCCATCCTTTTTAGCAGAAAGTAAAACTGGATACTTCGAAATTGATGGCCCACAAGTTCACCAGGCTGCAATCCGGATAGGAAGCAAGCTTTTTCCTCAAACGCATCCTGATTTTAATGGACTTTTTGTCCTCAATACCATCCTGGGCGGGTATTTTGGAAGTCGCCTTATGATGGAAATCCGGGAAAACCAGGGACTAACCTATGGCATCTATTCCAGCGTAGACTCCTTTGCCTCAGATGGTTGCTTCTATATCAGCACGGAAACAGCTACCACCAATACAGAAAAAGTCATCGAAGCTATTGGGAAGGAAGTCCGGAAATTGAAAGAGGAGCTTATACCGGAAGCTGAGTTGCAAATGGCCCGTAATTACCTCATGGGGCACCTGATGACCCAGATTGATGGCCCCTTTTCAACTATGGACCTCATCAAATCCCTTAAAATTGAACACCTGGAGGACCGGTCATTCGCAGATCTGGTCAGGACGATTCAACAGATCACCTCAAGCCAGTTGAGGGAGTTAGCCATTAAGTACCTTGACCTGGAGAAATGGGTCACAATAGTTGTAAAATAGCTTATTACTGAGAGGCTTCCGGGGGAATAAAAGGGGGAAATTTCCTTTATTTTGGAAAAAACGGTTTCTTTGTATCCCTTTTAGGAAAACCGCCGTCTCGACCCATGCGAATCAACCGGCAACCAAAGAGAAAAAACGACATTAAATATCATCTGCATTAGAGCATGAATTGCCGGGCAGGCCAAGTCAGTTAAGGGTCATGAAATTATTCAGTCTTTTTGTACAAGAAATTGCCATCGACCTGGGTACAGCTAATACGCTGATCATCCAGGATGGAAATATTGTAATCGACGAACCATCGATTATTGCGATCGATACCCGCACTGGCCAGACTATCGCTGTAGGCAACAGAGCGATGCAGATGCATGAGAAGACCCACCAGTTTATCAAAACCATCAGGCCCCTTAAGGACGGCGTAATTGCGGACTTCCAGGCTGCGGAAAATATGATCGAAGGGATGATCAATATGATCGGAACCAAGAGAAGATTTTTCACCCACTTGAAAATGGTGGTGTGTATTCCTAGTGGTATTACAGAAGTAGAGAAGAGAGCTGTCTTTGATAGTGCAGATCACGTGGACTCTAAAGAGACATTCCTCATTTTCGAACCAATGGCTGCTGCATTGGGCATTGGTCTTGATGTGGAGGAGCCTGTAGGTAATATGATCATTGATATCGGTGGTGGTACTACAGAAATCGCAGTTATCGCCTTGTCTGGTATTGTAACCGATCAAAGCATACGTACTGCAGGAGATGAGTTTACCCAGAATATTGTGGACTATCTCAAGCGCAACCAGAATATCCTGATCGGTGAACGGACTGCCGAGCAAATTAAGATTCACGTCGGCTCAGCGCTCAAACAACTTGATAATCCACCACAGGATTTTGCAGTCAATGGCCGTGACCTGATCACTGGGATACCCCGCCAGATCACCATCAATTATGCTGAGGTAGCTGAGGCCCTGGATGAATCGGTCAGTGCTATCGAAGAGGCTATCCTTAAAGCCCTCGAAAATACGCCTCCTGAACTAGCTTCGGATATTTACAAAACCGGCCTTTATCTCAGAGGTGGTGGCGCATTGCTCAGGGGTCTTGACAAGCGGATTTCCCGGATCACCAAACGTCCGGTACATATAGCTGAAGAACCACTCCGAGCTGTGGTCAGGGGAACAGGGATCGCCCTAAAAAACACCGACCGGTTTTCCTTCCTCATTGACCGGAAGCGCGTTTAACGCCTTCAGATAAAGTCTTTCCTTAGACATATCTTCGTCCTGGTACAATGAACAACCTCCTTCAGTTTGTCATCAGGTATTCTGCCTTCCTACTCTTCCTGTTACTTGAGGTAATGGCGCTCCTGCTTGTCGTGCGCTATAATGAAAATCAGAAGTCTATTTTTGCTCACTCTTCCAATAAGTTTGTAGGAAACCTCTACAGCATCGCAGACGATGTAATTCAATACAACCGCCTGCAAGTTGTGGCGGATAGCTTATCAGCCCAAAATGCCCTCCTGAAAGAACGGATCTTTAACCTGGAAAGAAGCCTTCAACGTCTCGCCCCTGTTGACAAACCATTGGATAGTTGCATCCTTGAACCATTTCACTTGATCGATGCCCAGGTGATCAGCAATTCTATTCATCAACGTAACAATCATTTTACTATTGATAAAGGATCATTGGATGGGATACAAACCGGAATGGGTGTGATCAGTCCGCATGGAATTGCGGGAATTATTGATCATGTAGGAACAAAATATTCAACAGCCATTTCCATCCTGCACAGTGCAGCCCGAGTGAGTGCTTCGATTAAAAGAAATGGGTATTTCGGTTCACTGGTGTGGAAAGAAACGGATCCGGGACATATGATCCTTGAGGCCATCCCGAGGCAAGCAGATGTGCTCATCGGGGACACTATAGTTACAAGCGGATATTCTTTCATTTATCCAAAAGATCTTTTCATCGGTACAGTTGAGCGTTTCTGGACCCAAGGAGGAAGTAACTATTATACCATTGAGGTGCGTCTGCAAGAGGATATTGCCAGATTGGATAGAGTGTATGTCATTGAAATCATGGATAAGGATTTATATTTCGAATGAATTTAACGGCGATAAGACATATCATCCGTGGTGTACTGCTACTCTTATTGCAAGTACTTGTCCTGAAGCGAATCGGCCTGGGCGAGTCCTGGATATGGGAGTACGGAAACATATTCATTTACCCTGTGATTATTTTTTTATTGCCATTCAGGTTGTCACGTCTTTATGTGATCTTGATTGGATTTTTCATCGGGCTGATCATAGATATCTTTTATGACACGATCGGTGTACATGCATTTGCATTGACGGCTACTGCTTACGCAAGAGGATTAATGTTGACTTATATGGAACCGCGTGGTGGATACCAGCTTTCCATGAGTCCAACGCTTTTTTCAATGGGGCTCAACTGGGTGTTGACGTTTACTTTTTTCGCCATGCTCATCCATGTGTTCCTTTATTTTTCTGTAGAGATCTTTACGTTTGTCTATATCGGGCAAATACTCCTCAAAACTTTAATCACGTTAGTATTGTCTATGCTGGTGATTATGGGCTATCATTTACTTTTTAATCCGCGCACCTGATGATTGACGGACGCCAGACCAGCCGGACCCTTTGGATACAGCGATTGATCATCTTCGCTGCTGCCCTACTTATCTTCCAGACAGGATGGTTGCAATTAGTTGATCCTACTTATGGCCAGAAAGCTGACCGGACCACCCTCGTGAGGCGTACTCTTTATCCAAGCAGAGGATTGATTCTGGACAGGAAGGGTCATCTCATGGTTCATAATATCCCGGTCTATGATCTTAAAGTAGTCTACAACCAGGTTCCTAAAACTATTGACACGAATCTGCTTTGCAACTTGCTGGAAATTGATAAGGCTTCTTACGTAGAAAGAATGGAAAAGGACTGGAAGTCGCTTCGATTTTCAAAATCTATTCCTTTCGATTTTATGGAACACATTCCTGCAGATAAGTTTCAATACATCCAGGAATACCTCCACTTGTTTCCTGGATTTTTTGGTGAACTTAGAAGTGCGCGTGGATATTTTGAAAGTCATAGTGCGCATATCCTTGGATATATGTCTGAGGTCGACCAACAACGAATTGATGAATCAAAAGGACTTTATTCCCCCGGGGATTTTTGCGGGATGACGGGTATTGAGAATTTGTATGAGCCTGCTCTTCGAGGTGCAAAAGGCTCGCAGTATATTTTGAAAGACAACTTAGGTCGTGAGATTGAAAGTCTCGATGGGGGCAAACATGATTCGCTAGCGGTATCGGGTGAAAACCTGATTCTATCTCTCGACCACATCCTTCAGGAATATGGCCAGTTGTTATTGCAAAACAAACGTGGGAGTATAGTAGCGATAGAACCATCCACAGGAGAAATTCTCGCTATGGTTAGTTCACCCGGATATGATCCAAATGAATTATCCATTTCACGTTCAAGAGGAGAGGCTTTTACCCGGCTGCAGGAAGACACTTTGAAGCCGTTGTTTGACAGGTCTGTTATGGCGATGTATCCTCCAGGATCTATTTTCAAACCCATGTTGGCACTTGTAGCTATGCAGGAAAATGTGCTGAAAGCTGACAGGACGATCTATTGCGGAGGAGCTTACTATACAGGTGGATTGAGGAGAGGCTGTCATAATCATCCGACACCCCATAATGTAGCAGCTGCGATTGCCTATTCGTGCAACACGTATTTCTTTACGGTTTATAAGGATATGATTGATAAGGGTGGATATACGCATCCGGAAATTGGGATGAATAAACTCAACCAACATTTGACTGAGTTTGGATTAGGTCATCGAATTGGACTTGATGTACCAGGTGAAAAACCTGGCAACCTACCTGATGATGCTTATTTTGATAAGGTCTATGGTGATGGCAGGTGGAGATCACCTTATATATTATCTATGGGTATTGGCCAGGGTGAGCTACAGCTGACCACCTTACAAATGGCACATGCTGCAGCTATCATTGGAAACGAAGGAACCTATACAGAACCACATCTGCTGAAAGCACGTGTACCTCCTGGCAAATCACCTCAAACTGAATTTTATCCACGGAGAAGAGTTTCGATTGATTACCGTTATTTCGAACCGGTTATTGAAGGCATGAGTGGAGCGGTCCGATCCGGAACTGCGACCATGGCGTTCATTCCTGACATTGAAGTTTGTGGTAAGACTGGAACCTCCCAAAATCCACACGGTGAAGATCACTCTGTATTCTTTGGTTTTGCCCCACGCGACCAACCTAAAATAGCGATTGCGGTGTATATCGAAAATGCTGGATGGGGGGGAAGTTTTGCAACTCCAGTTGCAGGCCTCATGATTGAAAAATTTCTCAAAGGCGAAATCAGCGAAAGCCGAAAAGCACTTGAGACTAAGATGCTTGAGGCGGATATGATTCATAAGAAAAGTTGAGCTGTCAGCTCTCTGTTGTTGGTTATATGTAGGCTTAAGTCTTCAGTGGGAAGTCTATATACGATAGCAGAAATAAAACTGACAGCCGGCAGCTGATAGCTGACAGCTTCAATTTACCTTAGCCTCCATGATAATCAGTGCAATTGTAGCAATGAGCAGTAACAGGGTTATTGGACGGGATCTCGGCCTACCCTGGCATCAGCCAAAGGACATGAAGTTTTTTAAAGAGACCACCATGGGGCATCACCTCATCATGGGTCGGAACAATTTTGCCTCAATGGATTATCGCCCTCTGAAAGGCAGGATCAATATTGTGTTGACAAGAGATCCGTTCTTTATCACTTCTTCTGCTTTGGTCATGCACTCTATTGAAGAAGCATTGAGTTATGCATACGATGCGGGTGAGGAAGAGGTTTTTATCATCGGTGGTGGGGAGATTTACAAACAATCTTTGTCGCTTTTAGATAAAATTTACCTTACGGAGGTCATAACTGAGCTCTCTGGAGACACTTACTTTCCGGAGATTGACATGAACGAATGGAAGCTGGTGTCCTCGGAGTATTCGGAGGCGGACGCCAAAAATGAATTTCCCATGCGGTTCGATGTTCTTCTCCGTAAGGAGTAATGGAAGAACAGTTATTACAATTTATCTGGCATCGAAAACTTTTTCAATCTGCGGAGTTAGTCACTACCGCACAGGAACCTATTGAAATATTATATCCCGGGACACCCAACCAGGATCAGGGTCCGGATTTTCTGCAATCGCGTGTAAGGATAGGTGATCAATTGTGGGCAGGACATGTGGAAATTCATATCCTGAGTTCTGCATGGTTTCTGCATATGCATGACCAGGATACACATTACAATAATGTCATCCTCCATGTAGTCTGGGAAGAAGATCAACCAGCCATCACCCAGGATGGGTACAGGGTCCCGTGTCTCGAATTAGCTAAACGTATTGATGTTGCCCTACTCGACCGATACAGACATTTAATGAATAATGAAGAATGGGTTCCGTGTGCATCGGCACTAGACACAGTGAGTCCGCTCATAAAAACATCCTGGCTTGATCGGATGATGGCAGAACGCCTGGAGCAGAAAACAGATTTGGTACTTCGTTTATTAGATCGGTGTGCGAACAATTGGGACCAGGCTTTTTATGCGTTACTTTCCCGACAACTTGGTGCACCTGCCAATAGCGAGGCCATGGAAGAATTAGGTACACGAATACCTATACGTTTGCTGAGAAAACATAAGGATCGTCCCGACCAGGTGGAAGCAATATTATTTGGAGCAGCCGGGATGTTAGGCAAAGAGATAAATGAGCCTTATTGTCTTCATTTGTATAATGAGTTTGATTTCCTGCGAAAGAAATATCAATTGCGCCCAATGCCCGCACTGCAATGGAAATTTATGCGCATGCGACCTGCGCATTTTCCAACACTCCGGATTGCACAGCTTGCCGCCTTGATTATAGAAACTGATCAGTTTGTTTCTTTATTTGAGCATCCATTTGAAGCAACGGATTGGATCAAACTTTTTTCTGTGTCTCCGAGCCATGAGTTCTGGAATGATCATTTCCATTTTACGTCGACAACTCCGGGAGTGATTAAGCGGTTGGGAAAAAGTACTGCGATATCCCTCATCATCAATGTAGTTGCTCCAATCATGTTTGTTTATGGAAAGCATCAAGGAAAACCGCAATTGAAAGACAAAGCGATTGCGCTACTTGAAGGATTACCTGCAGAAAAAAATGGAATGATTTCGCGATGGGCTGAGACTGGATGGATGGTAACTGATGCAGCTAAGACGCAAGGGTTGTTGCATCTAAAGAAAGAATATTGCGATAAGAGAAGGTGTTTGCATTGTGCGATAGGAATGCAGGTAATTAAGTGAAGAGTGAAGAGTGAAGAGTGAAAAGTGAAAAGTGAAGAATGAATTTTATGTAGCTGAGGCTCGTGAGACGCAAATCGCAATTTGACAGAAATCATATGCAGGTCGGATACGAACCGCAAATCAGCGAACGTTATGGATAACATAGATCCGCAGGAAAGGGTTGAAAAGGCCAAAAAACCATGATATTTGCCTTAAAATCAACATTTTAAACATAATTTGTATTTTTCATATAAATTTTCTTTCCTTTGTAGTGACTTGTTCACTAACCACGTAAAGCATCAAATAACAAAACATGATAGGATTTTTTTTACAGGCGACAGCCGCCGTTGATCCCAATGCCGTACCTGCTGAAGAGAGCATCAGGTTGATTGACATCTTGTTTAAAGGAGGGGTGGTGATGATCCCGCTGATCATCCTTTCCCTGATATCGATCGCGTTTATCATCAGCAAATACCTGTTTATCCGGGAGCGCTCCAAGATTGATCACAACCTGGTCAACAGCGTACTGGACAAAGTATCACTTGGACAGATTGATTCTGCCAACCTGATGTGTGACCAGGCGAGTAGTTCACTTGGCAATGTTATCAAAGCCGGTGTTTCACAAGTTGGCAAACCAATTGAGTACATTGAAAAAGCACTTACCGTTCAATCCAACATTGAAATGAGTGAGATGGAAAGCAAGATGGGTTACATCAGCATGGTGTCCGGTATTGCACCACGTCTTGGATTTATCGGGACGATTCTCGGGGTTATCCTTATTTTCTACAACATCTCCCAGACTGCTGATATTTCCATTGGGACTATATCTGCAGGTCTTTACCAGAAAATGATTTCTTCAGCGACAGGACTGATCGTTGGTGTTGTTGCATTCATGGGGTATAATTATTTATTGACCAAGATTGACAACTTCTCCCTGCATCTGCAGAAAGAGGTATTGGAATTTATCAAGGGGCTTCAAAAACCGGTAAGATAATATGATGGAGATCCGAAAAAGGAGGCCATTTCATGACGAAGACGCGATGTCGGCGATGAACGATATCATGTTCTTCCTGCTGTTGTTCTTCCTGATTATAGCAACGATGTCGAATGCCAACATCATCAAGATTTTGTTGCCTAAATCAGATACGACCAGCCAAATGGCTAAGCAACCGCTGACACTAACGGTGACAGAGGATCTGCGTTACTATGTCAATTCAAATGAAATAGCAGCAGCTCAACTCGAAGGAGCATTGGCTGATGCTGTCAAGCGAAATGAAGATCCAACGGTAGTCTTGCGTATAGCAAAGTCATTGACTGTGCAAGATCTCGTCGATGTCATGTCTATCGCTGCGAAGTTGAATTTGAAG
>DASXWI010000034.1:0-7889 GCA_036503755.1 Saprospiraceae bacterium
CAGTATAAATGACTGGGAAGCCCTTGAAAGTGATCCGGAAGAACGGATGTTCTTGTACCTGTTGGAGACGTGTGCGTTGCTTAGTGACTTCACGATCTACTAAGGTGATGATGCTCATATCTGTCTCTACAGAATTTAGACAAAAGGCACAGTGTTTAGAAAGTTTAGCATTAGCACCTCTTCGGTGCTAAAGTTTAGAAAGTTTAGTTTTAATTTATTAATCCCTACTGCGGATTGTTTGTGTTGGATGGCTGTTGTTTCACATTTCCCATATCTCCACTCATTGTTTTTTTAATCCTGTATAAAAAGTCGGTGGTAATATTGTTACGGGCAATTCCATATTGCTCTTCCTCTTTCTTAGACAACCGATACAAAGGTGTAGATTGTAAATTCATAAAAATGGCTTGTGGTGTTTTCCATCGCATGATATAACCATCATCTGCTGCCGTTAGCACATGAGAACCGTCTGGTGTAAAACAACCAAAATTTATTTTGGCATCATGGTCTTCATACCTGGCCAGCAGTTCCCCATTAAAATCCCAGCGGTATCCATTTTGATCATTGCAGGTAGCCAGGATCTGACGACCATCCGGAGACAAACCAATTGAAGTGACATTCTGACTATGCACCATACTATCTTCGAGCATCGCATCATGCCAGACTTTTATCAACCTGCCCGCCGTGATGATTCGTTGACCATCTATTGAGAATTTTGCGATTCTTGGTTTTTCCAGATGTACCATAGAATCCATTAAGCGATAATCTTTCGTTGACCATAACCTGACTAAACTATCACTACAACTCGTCAGCAAGCCAGATCCGTCTGGTGAAAATTCAACAGAATTTATCATGGCTGGATGCCTGTATATATGCAATGAATCTCCCTTTATATTCCAAAGTGTGGCCGTGTAATCCTTAGCAATAGAAACGATCACTGAATCATTTGGCGAAAAGGAAGCCTGGGTTACCTCATCATGATGCCGGAAAGAATCGAGTGCTATCCCCTTCAAATCCCATAATCGTACAAGGCTGTCTAACGAAGAGGTCAGCACCCACTGACCATCATGAGAAAAGACAGCACTTTTCACTTCACCCCGATGAGGCAACGTAACTACTTTTGCTTCCCTCGGACTCCATATTCTTGCTGTACCATCCTTTGAAGCGGAAAGTACCCTATGTCCATCCTGTGAAAAAACAGCAGAAGTCACCTCATCGGCATGCATCAAACTGTCAATCACTTTTCCTGAAGCATCCCATATTTTTACGGTATAATCAGATGAGGCTGTCACGTAAGCATTCCCCTCCGGGTAAAAATCAACTTTATACATCGCTGCAGGTTGGTAGGCGAACCGATGAACAAACGTGTGTGAGAAATCCCAAAGCTTAGCTGTAAAATCATTTGATGCGGTCAGGATTGATTTGCCATCGGGCGAAAAAACAGCATGTACCCTACTTCCCTTGCACTTGAATCTATACAACATGCCTCCGTTTTCATTCCACACGCTAATAAAACTTGTGTCTGCAAAAGGCCATATGGTAAGGAATTGTTTTCCATCAGGTGAAAATATCGCATGACTCTCCACAAGTGTAACAGAGTCTTTCAACAAATCCCCTGTTTCATTTAATAAAGAGATCCTGCCAGCATTATTTTCAAGCATACGGTTTTCCGCAGGAGAACTAATGATAGATCGATTATTTGATCTAAGTCTGTGCACTGCCGAAACATAAGTGCTGGCATTTGTATCAGTGTAAGTGTGGATGATTTTCATCCCGTCAGTAGATCGAGAATCAAGACTGATAATGGCATCTTCAGGAATGCTATCCCTGTCCATCATTTTTCCGTTGCGTTCCCAGAGTGTGATATGTGTTCTTGTGCGAGTTAGGATCTGTTGACCGTTGGGTGAAAAAACAGCTTCAGCAACTTCAATGACATGAGGAAAGCGTCGCACTTCTTTTCCTTTACTATCCCACAGTATGGCAAAACCATCTTCAGAAGCAGTGAGCACATTTTGTCCATCTGGTGAAAACACCGCGGTATGAACACTTTTCAGATGTGGAAAATTAGCCGCATAAAATGGAATCTCTTCCTGGGTATGGAAGATATCACTGAGCGTCTGCATCACGAGGAATGGTGAATTTTCCTCTAAAGTAGAATAAGCTTCAAGTGCGATATTCAATGCAATCGTATTATCCTTTTCCAGTGCTTCACTTGCATTGAAGGCAAGTTCACCTGCATGGGAGCGAAGATATTTTTGGTTAGCATCATACCATTGCCATGCAGCGATCACGGCAAAAACAAAAACTACCGAAGCCAATACACCACGAATGATGCGATTCCGTTTTCTTTCCTTCTGTATCTGGATTTTCTTCAAGCGGCTATATTCAAGAAGTGCCTCTTCTTCTTTTGTGAGTAACCGCATGCCCTTTAGTCCATTTTCAACGATCTCCAGGTCAGATTCACTCAACCATCCTGATTTAACGGATTCTGTGGATTCACCAATCTTACCATTTAGTATTCTTGCTGCTTGCTGGCCGGGGTACAAGGAAATACTGTACTGGCGGATGACTACATGTGCGAGAAGGTTATGGCCAAGATTGGTGCTTCCGGCATGAGCACTGTTTATGAGGAAGAGGTCTTTACATTTCCTGACCATGTCATTTACCACCTCTTCACGGTCTGCATAAAGTTGCTTCCGTTTTGCAGTTTCAAGAATATTCGACTTGCCAAGAGCGGACGTATGCTGGTACAACAGATCAAGAGCAAGGCCTGATTGAACAGGTTCATTAAACCTCTCTCTAAGCAAGATTAATTGTTGCGTCAAAAACTTATCAAGGATTTCTCCGGAAAGGATTCCTTGTTGATACGCTCTCAGGGTGAATGAAGGTGCCTGGCTATTATCAGCAGATGCTGACGACCACATTGAAGATAAGATGACCTGCAAATAAGGAGCGACCAATGTAACATCACTATCTGACAAGTCACCGGTAAGGGTTACTGGCAAATCACTTGATCCTCCGGCCTCAATAGTTAAGCGGTAAAATTCTTTTGTAATCGGCGATTGCGTAACACCAGCAATGGCTTCTTTAATACCATCCCAAGTAAGCGGTTGCAGAAATAATTCCGCATAAGGGAACTTAACTAGCTGAAGTGTCTCCGTAAATGAAACAAGATCTTCTTCATCTACGGCGAGGATAAGTTTACCTCTTGGCGGTTTTTTATTTTCAAAAATGAGGATCAGAATTTCCCGAAACACTCTCCATTCTTCAGCATCCGGCAAGAGTTCATCCATCATCACCATCAACGGCTTTCCCGTCTGCTCCTCAATGGAAATCCACTGTTCATAAAATGAGAGATGCTCCTTTTTCGCAATCCGGATCAGATGTTCAAGTTCTTGATCCACAATTTCCTTTGCTACGCCGGAAAGCGTAGGTTGCCATTTTCGAATCTCCGCAATCTTTTCTTCGAGTTTGGTTTTATCTTTTGGAGGTATTTTCTCCAGCCCATTTACTTCACGTACATTTTCCAACACCTCTTCGAGAGCGTCGGCGGGACTCATTTTATCGATATAACAAAGTGAAACAATATTTTCTGTCTCAATACGCGGCGTCAGGCCTGCTGCCAGTAATGAAGATTTTCCAACTCCTTTTTTACCGGAAAGCAGTATCACTGGCTGCTCGCGATGCAATAGATTATGTAATCTGCGGATGTCCTGGCCTCGACCAAAAAATATTGCTGCTTCATCACGTTGGAAACTTCTTAATCCCGGATAGGGTGTGACAGGTAATTTCCTGTAATAAGATGTAGGAAGCTCCAAACCAAATAAGGGTTGGTTTGCTGCTTCCGGAAGATTCCATACTTTGGATAACGCACCTCCTTCACCGGTATAAAGATTCCATGGAAAAGTATCTTCCCCCGGAGCGGCTAAGATGCTTTCCACAAAAAGACTAGATCTGTCTGTTGTTTTGTTTTCTGTCTTTATCTGATCGATAGCATCCGTCCACGCTCTTTCGATGGTCATTCCTGATGATAGCCCTTTGTAAAAGCGTGTAGATAATCCGGTAGCAATGGTATCATTGATCGTTTGCGAAGTACCAATCACAGCAGGTAATCCGGCAGCAACGAGTTCTTCAGATTGCTTTTGCGATGAACATCCATTCAGGAAAGCCAGCTTCAGGCTTTTTTGCTTGGCGAGGAAAGAGACCAGGCCTTCACTGTGGGCTTTGGCTTTACCTCCGGACGCAGATTCAAGTAACAATGAATAACTCTCTGCATGTCCACCATAATGGAAGATGGCTATCCTGTCGCGATAAGCACTATTCTGAAAAATATCAAAGAGGCGATCGACTGTGACATCGGGCTCAACAACAACCTGGCAGAGGCCGTTTTCTTCGGCTTTCATCAACGCATCGCGAATAGAATTGCGTTCAAGGGTTAATCCCCTGAGATATCCCGCTCCGGTATTTTGCTTGTCGTTAGCAAACGCAAGTAGTATGACAGGTTGCACGAAGTAAATTAAGTCATTTTCAACGCTTTGCTGGTGGAGGTGCTTCGACTCCCATTCCCACTTTCTCGTTCTCCCGCTCAGCAACCGATTTCATCCAGCGGTAAGTCTAAGCCTGCAATTAAGATGCCAGTTATCAGATGCTAGATGCTAGATATCAGATACCAGACGCCAGACTGAAGAAGCGTGTGCGCATGAGCATGCCCAATCCTCACTCACACACATAACCATTTAACCATTTAACCATTTAACCAATTAACCAGCTACCCATTTAACATTTACCGTTTACCATTTAACCATTTAACCGCTCGAAGAGCTCATCCATCATCTCATAATCCCGCACACCTGTGACATCTTCTTCTCCTCCTGTAAAACATATGCCCCCGGTATACCCACTCAGCAAAAGTTGGTCGAGCATGGTAATTGTCCATTCGGCTTCTATAAATGTGGTTTGAGGATCAAGGGTCAAGAGTTGTTCTCTGTCAAGGCTTCCAAAAGGATATATCCTGATGTGACCTTCTTGAAGTTCTTCATTGGTATCAGTAACGACATCAAAAAACAATTGGATATCAGGAAGTCCTTCTGGTAAATCTGGTTGGTGAAAAACAATTCCATCCGGTTTGGCATCAATAATGGTTTTGGCAATAAGCATTTCATCGGGGAGGATGATTTCAGCAGCCATTTTTACACCTGACACCCAATCTTTGAGTGTATGCCAGCGCATAAAGGAAGTAGGATCATTATTCAATTCTATGCTCATCCAATCCACACCCATCGCGGCGAAGTAACGGGCATCGGTGAGATGGGAAATTTTTCTAACTAGAATTTGATTTTTGTGCATTAGTGATTGTTATGCAGCGAAAATAACGTTAATGGATGAAGGGAGCAAAGGATGAAGGGAAAAGGAATAAGGAATAGGGAATTAGGAATAAGGAAGGTTATGTTTGTGACAAAGAGCCTAAACCTCCATTCCTCCGTGAGAACACAACTGATAGTAGTAAATTAAGTAATGCTGATTACAACACGCTTTATTTTACAATTACAATTTTACCATTTGCCATTGCTGTTGACCCGTCCACAAATCTATAATAGTACATTCCAGGAGATTTACCTTCCGGATTCCATGTATAGGAATGGTCTCCGGCTTGAAGATGATCTTCAAATAAAGTAGTTACATGCTGACCTGTAACGCTAAAAATGGATAAAGAACCTTTTATGGGTTGAAGAGTTTCAAAACGAAATGTTACTTCATCCCTGGATGGGTTAGGAAATACATTGATAGCATTCATTGGAGGATCTTGAATGGAAGTGACGATAGGCTCACCATCTGTAAATTCCGAAGTACTTCCCAGTGGGCTGGTGGCCGTAGCTACAATATCACATTGACAGTTATCCACCGTCAATATCCAGTCAAAATTTGAATTTACAGTAGCGGAGCCAAGCCATACCCTGCCTTCATAAGACCCTGCAAGATTAATGTCACCCGTATAAATGTCAATTTTAGCCCCTGCCTGATGATGAGTGCCTGTGATCACTGCTGTGACAGGATCAACTTCTTCGTAAGTCGTGATGATGGGTGGGAAAGTTTGTTCCTGGCAGGTTGGACATGTATCATAAATACGAATTCCTTTTGTAGCATTATCATGAATATCATTTTTCCGGATAGAGGTAGTTCTAGAAATTCCTAAAGACAAAAAACCTCCAAAGGCTACCCCAAATGAATTATCGTAAATTTCATTGGGAGCAAAGTCGGTAGTCAATGAAGATCCAATGGTGGTGTTGGCGACATTTCCACTCACCAGAATGCCCGGGCCAGCATTTGATGCAATTGTATTTCCCCGAATATTATGCAGTGATGATAAAAGTTCTGGTGTATCGTTTCCAGCCACACTGATACCAGATTCCAGATTGCCCATGATATAATTGCTATCTACATCGCAATCAAAGGAACCAGGACCGAGGACAACACCAACGCGATTCGGAATAAAGTCCTCACCCACTACGTCCAAACCAATATAGTTTTGAGCAATGATAATCTTTTCAGCATCTATTCCTGCCAATACCCCGGATTGTGTATTTCCGGAAATCGTATTCCCTGCGACCAGTACATTCGGACCAATGATGTCAATTCCTACTCTGTTTCCACGTGCATTCTCACCGGAAACATCGGTCCCAATCTGATTTCCAATAATATAATTCCCGGCTGCCGTAGTATCACCACTAATAGTATACACACCGATGCCAATATCATTTCCAGAAATAATATTCCGGTGTCCATCACCTGTTCCGCCTATAAAATTTTCCTTACCAGTAATGAATATGCCAAATTGATTTGGGTTTGGATTATCAAGTACATCCAGACCAATTACATTTCCCGTGATGTTGTTATGATCTCCGGCAATGATAATTCCGTTCTGGGTACAACCTCCGATATAATTGGCATCATCCAAATTATCAAGACCTAACCTGTTGCCATTCCCTGCTATGAGAATTCCAATAAGGGCGTTGGCAAACCGGATCCCTTTTACATGAGTGTCATTATTGATGGCCAATAAATTTATGGTTCCTGCACCACTGCCCTTGATTTCTACATTTTGCATATCCCCATAAAGGCGCGAACCATCAGGAGGTCCAAAACTCCCTTGAGTATCATCAATGGTGATATATCCAGGAGGTGGGACATTGAACGTCACATAAGCAGGCACACCAAGGTATGCGGCTTCTTCCAAAGCTGCCCTCAATGTGCATCTATGTAAAGAATCTTCGCAAATGCCATCAATGCTTTCATCTTCCTTTGTCAGCAGAAAATCCTTTGGATGGGCAAATTCATCATCCGCACCTGAGTTAATTACACTGACCATTTGGCCATGAAGGGCAGAAATGGAAATCAGCATCACCAGGATAGTGTGCAGGATTAAATTGGAATAAGGGAAACATGAAGAGGCCTTTACGGTGGTTGAAGCATTTTTCATGGCGCAATGTTTTGAAATGAGATGAATACTCTTTTTTCGAAAAAAACATTGGTGCCCTTGAAAGAAAGTATGTTCTATACACTCCAGATTGCTTAAAAATAACAAATTCATTTTATAAAACCTAGCTTTTACCCGTCCGGGGTAGCATGTTCATGCTATTGCATTTCTTTTGGATACTTCTCAATTTTAAAGAGTTGTAACCCCATTTTTCATCTTCCAAAAAATCCTAAAAAATGAAACCTTATTTCTACACACTTCTTGCATTACTCAGTGGAGTTATTCACAGTCGGGCACAGACCTGGCATTCACTTGGATCAGGATTAAATGGTCAGGTCCATGAAATCGTAATAGATGGAGAAGATGTATATGTGGGTGGCCATTTCACCAATGCCGGTGGAAAAGAGGATGCTGATTA
>DASXWI010000035.1:0-2573 GCA_036503755.1 Saprospiraceae bacterium
GATAAAATCAAACTCAGCAGGCCAGGGACAATGGTTGGTATTCTTGGGTGTATGGCTGAGCGTTTGAAACAAAGTCTTTTGGAAGAAGAGAAGTTAGTTGATCTCGTCGTTGGACCAGACGCCTACAGGGACCTTCCCAACCTACTTAACCAGGTCGAAGACGGGGACAAAGGCATCAACGTCTATTTATCCAGAGAAGAAACGTATGCAGATATAAGTCCAGTCCGGCTTGAAAGCAATGGGGTTACTGCATTTATCTCTATCATGAGAGGATGCGATAATATGTGTTCTTTTTGTGTGGTTCCATTTACTCGTGGTCGTGAAAGGTCAAGAGACCCATTTACAATTGTCTCCGAAGCTACCCATCTATTCGAAAAAGGATTCAGAGAAGTAACCTTACTTGGTCAAAATGTAGATTCCTATAAATGGCAACATCCAGAGACACACGAAGTATACACCTTCGCCCGGTTATTGGAAGAAGTAGCGCGCGTCCATCCTGATCTCAGAGTCCGTTTCAGCACATCCCATCCAAAGGATATGACAGATGATGTATTGCACACGATGGCAAGGTTTGACAATATCTGCAAATACATTCACCTGCCTGTCCAGTCAGGAAGCAGTCGAGTCCTTTCATTGATGAACAGAACCTACGATCGTGATTGGTATATGAATCGCATTGAAGCTATCAGACGGATCGTTCCTGAATGCTCTATATCGTCTGATATCATAGCAGGCTTTTGTACAGAAACGGATGCTGATCATCAAGACACTTTATCTATGATGACATGGGCCGATTACTGCATGAGTTATATGTTCATGTATTCCGAGAGACCCGGCACATTAGCCGCCAGAAAATATGCAGACGATATTGATGAGGAAGTAAAGAAAAGCAGGCTGAGTGAAATTATTGCTTTGCAAAACGCACTCTCACGGGAACATAATGCAAAAGATGTTGGCAAAACGGTTTCTGTGCTTATTGAAGGTGATTCGCGAAAGTCAGATGAAGAATTCAAAGGACGAAACACGCAAAATAAAGTGGTTGTATTTCCTAAAGTTGATGGATACAAACCTGGCGATTATGCCCAGGTATTAATCACCTCCTCCACCAGTGCCACATTGATTGGTGAAATCATCAATTCCTAATCTTGTGAGCCGATGAATGCAGCAGCCTCGGTCAAACAACGTTTTGGACTTGTCGGAAGATCAGATATCTACGACAGGGCCCTCAATACCGCCGTTCGCGTCGCAGCAACGGATCTGACTGTTTTGATTACAGGCGAAAGTGGCGTTGGAAAAGAAGTTTTTAGCCAGATAATTCATTCACTAAGCAATCGGAAACATAATAAATTTATCGCGGTCAACTGTGGAGCTATTCCACAAGGCACAATCAACTCAGAGTTATTCGGTCATGAAAAAGGATCGTTTACGGGTGCTACCGCGGACCGGAAGGGTTATTTCGAATCTGTAGATGGTGGCACTATTTTCCTGGATGAAATTGGGGAAATGCCTTTGGATACACAAGCTTACCTGCTTCGTGTACTTGAATCAGGAGAATATATCCGTGTTGGATCTTCCCAATCCCAAACAACTGATGTAAGGGTTATCGCGGCAAGCAACATCGACTTGTTAAATCACATCCGGCAGGGAAAATTCAGAGAAGACCTTTATTATAGGTTGAATACAGTTCCTATTCATATTCCAAGCCTGAAAGAGCGTCCTGAAGATATCCCCATCCTGATCAGACGCTTTGCTGTGGATTTTGCAGAAGCTTACCATACTGAATCCATTCGTCTTGATGAACAGGCAAAAAATTTACTCTTAAAATATCCATGGCCCGGTAATATCCGTGAGCTTAAGAACCTGATTGAACAACTTAGTGTCCTTTCAGAGGATAAACTCATCGATGCAGAAGGATTGATACAGATTGCACCACACATCACCAAAACTAACTTACCGGCACTTTCGAAAGGTGCAGATAGTCTTCAAGAACGGGAGATCCTCTATAAACTCCTCTTCGATATGAAGGGTGATCTGCATGATCTTAAACAATTAGTTTTTGAACTCATCCGTGGTAACAATTTGCGTGTTCCTGAAACTATAAGCTTCAGAACATTCAATACTCCGGCAAGCAATCCGGAATATATAGCACCAGAGCCTTGGGGAAACTCTTCCATTCCAGAACTTCTATCAAACGCACCATCGCATGATCGTGGAGGAATTATCATTGATGATAAAAAGTTTGACAAAACAGAACTCGTCGATGATCACCTGGCACTTGAGGACATGGAAAAGGATATGATCAAAAAGTCACTCAAACGCCATGGGGGCAGGAGAAAGGAAGCAGCCACAGAGTTGGGTATTTCAGAACGGACGCTTTACCGTAAAATAAAGCAGTACGATATTTGATATGAATCATAAAGTGATAAAGCCAGGCAACACAAATAGCCAAAGGAACGTAATACCCGGAATTCTGTGGCTATTGCTATTCATACCCTGGCTGAGTGGCTGTAAGGTTTCCCTTAGCGGTAATAGCATTCCTCCTGAAGTCAAGACTTTTTATGTCGGCAACTTTA
>DASXWI010000036.1:0-3107 GCA_036503755.1 Saprospiraceae bacterium
GTGAAGTTTTTTAAATAATGACACAGCAAACATAGACCACAGGGATTGTGGTAAAAAAGGGAAGATGTATGTATTGGAAAAAATGAAGGATGAATTGCAGAATGGGTTGGATTATCTGTTAGCCTCAGAGATCCAGTGGAACTGATTTTCGCTTAATTGAAAATGACGGTCATACAACGAGTTTGAAGAAAGTAGTAAGGCTATGGATACAAATAAGGTTCGTTGTTGTAAGCCAACTTCCTGATATTCTCTAAGACCTGTTTCATGTACACTCTCCAGAAGGTTTTAGTAAACAGCCAGTTTAGCGGATACAACACGGGAACTTCTGAATGAAGGGTATAGGTATATTCAATTAATACTTTGTTTGGCTGAAGTTCAGTGGTTTTCCATTCTCCCGTAAATTTTGAAAATCCCAACATCCAGGATTTAAAATCACTCACTTCAATTTTCCAGTAGGCGTTTTCCACGCGCTCAAGTACTGTGTCTGTAGATGCCTCTCCACCCTTTTGTGAGATGGATTTTGCTACAAAGACTTTCTTGCTAGATCCCGGCTTTCCCCAATTTTCATCTTCGGTACAATGTGTAACCCTTGGCATCAGTCCATATCCAGTATGCACTTTGGCAACATCACATAACATCGGGGTTTTAAATGCTCGTTCCAGGCTGCAATCGTAAACAGTCTTTACAGTAATGGTTGATGTCATAAGCATTGCATAGTTATGCAGCGTTGGATTTTGTCTTTTACCCTAATAGTTTCTCAATACAAATCCTTTTATCTCCTGATCAAAACCTTTTAGACTGTAAGATTTGCTTTCCAGGCCAGGATAATCATGATGAATCATCTTGTAAGTATCTTCTGAAAGAATAATTTCTCCTGATGCTGCGGCACCTTGCAACCTGGAAGCAAGGTTGACGACAGGTCCGATGGCCGTAAAGTCTTTATACGAATTGCCTACTTCCCCAATATTGCACATTCCGGTGTGTATGCCAATACCTATACCCACGGAATGTGATGGATCTAATCCTATTGTATCTTTTATCTGCTGCGTTTGTTGCTGCAAATGAATGGCCGCTGTGATGGCATTGGTGATATGATGTTCTCTGACCAGCGGATAATTAAAAATAGCCAATACCGCATCCCCAATAAATTTATTGACGATCCCATCTTGTGGCCATACAGCTGCTGAACATGCATCATAAAAGCTATGCAACATTCTGTTCATGCCAGTCACATCTACAACCTGTGACAATTGCGTATATCCCCGAAGGTCTGCAAACAGGATCGTGACATTGACACTAATCTGTTTTTCTTTATTGACCTTGGTAAACATGCTTTCACATATTGTACAAAGGTTGGGGTGCATTTGGCTCTTGTGAATACCAAAGGGTTTAAAGAGATAAGAAAGAGGTCCACGGATAGCAACAGGCATATGCATTTGTTCCCAACAACCTCTGCAAAAAGTTTCTTTTTTAAGTTGAACTGTTTCGGTAGTATTCATCCTCAGGATAATCCTTACTTAGTTATTGCCCTGGATGACAACGACCGCTGTAAACTGTTTTGCATATCCCGCAGAAAAGAAATATATGCCTGGTGAAAGCGCCGAACAATCGATCTCATTCTTCCCGGAGACAAGATTTCCTTTCAATACTTCTGTCCCCAGGGTTGCATGAAGTGAAAACTCTCCAACATCAACGAAGGGCCAATCTATAATAACAAAATTATTAGCGGGATTAGGATAAACGTTTAAATGCGCCGACAGAGGACTAGCGGAAATAGAAGTCGGATTGATCAACCCATGAATATCATACTTTGAAAAAAAGCGCCAGATCTCCTTCGATGCATCAATGTCCTGGTTAGTCCCTACTCCACCAAATGCACTTCCCGGCCAGGTATGTTGTCCACCGATAATCTTGTAATGCTCAACAGATGAACCGCTATTGCCATTGATATACACATGATGTTCAGCAGTACAGCCGTCAGCTGAATCAGTATCTTCCATGGCAGTGATAGTTGGTGGTGTATCACATTCATTGCGATCCGCCCACCAAGCGACAACAGTGGGTGTTGATGCAAAGAAGAAATTTCCGTCATACGCCACAGTTTCATCAGCAGTGCCATGAATCTCCATCACAGGCATCGGATGAGAAGGATTACATGTGGCTGTCTGATTAATATTCATTGTCCCCGTGACAGAAGCAATTGCCGCGATACGATCGCTAAGATCGCAAGCTAGTCTGTAACTGAAGAAGCCTCCGTTGGACATCCCTGTACTATAAATCCTTTCCGCATCGATTGTATATGTCGCCGATAATGAATCAATCAGTGCTGCTGTAAATCCAACATCATTCACTGTGCTGGCGCCCCATCCTACATTCCAGTGTGGATTGCCTAGTTGATCAATCGTTCCCATCGGATGAACCACAATAAATCCCGCTGTATCTGCGATCGGCCTGAAGTCTCCATAAAACATTTGCTCCAGGTTATTGGAGGTATATCCGTGGAAGTTAAGGATCAGTGGAACGGCTGTACCTGGAGTATATTTTTCAGGGACATACAGTATATAGGAGCGTTCCAGGCCGTCATGGGTGATGGAGCCTTCGATGGTTTGTTGGCTGTTGGCCAGGATAGGTACAAGTAAGGCAAGGATAATGATTTGAAGATGTTTCATGCCTAAATTTAGGAAAAAAGGCGGAGGCGGAGTGGTCTCGTTGCACGAGGGGCTTTCTGTTCTTTTTGCCGGAAAAAAGAACCAATCCTGAGTGGGTGTGAGTGTGAGTGTGAGTGTGAAGAGTGGAATTTCTATTCTATGTTTTCACTATTCAACCACATGCTTAATCCTATTTGCAATGAACTATTTGGCACACTCACTCTCACTCTCAAACCTACACTGGATTCTGGTTTGCTGTCTCGCTTATTCGTTTTTCATTTACACCATATTTCGGCTTTATGGCCGAAATATGGCCGTCCAGTCTGCTCAGACAATTTTTCATCACATGATTTATCCCTATTCGAAATGATTTTTTGCAGAATTCCACAAGCGAAACTGAGTGCTGTAAGCTGGTAGCTGGTAACTAACCTGATAGCTGAGAGCCGACAGCTGACAGCT
>DASXWI010000037.1:0-4344 GCA_036503755.1 Saprospiraceae bacterium
CCGCACAGAAATCATACAAGAAATTCAATCCCATCAACTACGTTGACAAATGGGATACACCGATTATGATTGTACAAGGTGGGAAGGATTACAGGGTACCTGTCGAACAAGGACTGCAGGCATTCCAGGCGGCTAAGTTGAAAGGCCTTAATGCGCGATTACTGTATCTGCCTGAAGAGAATCACTGGGTGCTTTCTGCTCAGAATGCATTGGTATGGCAGTGGGAGTTTTACAAGTGGTTGAGGGAGACTTTACCTGAAGCTCCTACAGCTCCAGCTACGACTCCGGGGAAGAGTTGATGTTTCAAAGTCGTCTGGAAATACGGAATCAGACGATAGACTATAGACGAAAGACTGTAGACTCTTGATGCAGTCAAAGATTTTATATTTTTTCACCAGTTAAAACAGAAATCATGCGAAGGCATAATTTTAAAGAGTTGCTTATATGGCAATTAGGAATGGAAATTGTGGATGATATCTATCATATCACAAAGGGTTTTCCAAAAGAAGAACAATTTGGACTTACACTCCAAATGAGAAAAAGTTCTTCATCAGTTCCAACGAACATTACCGAAGGTTGTGGAAGAGGGACAGATCCACAATTGATTTATTTTCTTGACATCTCTCAGGGATCTGCTTATGAATTAGAAACGCAATGCTACATTTCGCTAAGGCAGGGGTATTGTTTGCCATCAGAAATGGACCCTATTTTAGTCAAAATTGATGAAGAACAAAAAATGATTGATGGTTTCAGGTCAAGATTTTTTTAGTCGAATCAATTTTGCATTGTTTCTGTAATAGTGTCTTGAGTCTAAAGTCTTCCGTCTATCGTCTCAAGTCTGGTATTGCATGATCCTTGAATTAATCAGCCTTAGCTAAAGACCTTTTATTACATTAGGCAGAGATTCAATCGATATGACAAAACAAAAACCAAAACTTACGTTCTGGCAAATCTGGAACATGAGCTTCGGCTTCCTGGGGATCCAGTTTGGTTTCGCGCTGCAGAATTCTAATGTCAGCCGGATATTTGAGACACTGGGAGCGAAGGTGGATGATATTCCCATTCTCTGGGTGGCGGCACCACTGACCGGATTAATTGTTCAACCCATTATCGGGTATTTCAGTGATCGTACGTGGAATTTTCTTGGTAGAAGGAGGCCATATTTTCTGGCAGGAGCCATATTGGCATCAGTGTCATTGTTGATCATGCCTAACTCACCAACATTATGGTTTGCTGCCGGGATGTTGTGGATTCTGGATGCGTCAATCAATATTTCGATGGAGCCCTTCCGTGCTTTTGTTGGTGATAATCTTCCTTCCAAACAAAGGACAACGGGTTTTGCGATGCAGAGTTTTTTCATAGGGACGGGCGCTGTGGTTGCTTCTTCATTGCCCTATATTTTTACCAATTGGATAGGGTTGAGTAACCAGGCTGCAGAAGGTGTAATTCCTGATTCGGTGAAGTGGTCTTTTTACATCGGTGGTGCAGTCTACCTGGTAGCAGTGTTGTGGACCATATTAAGATCAAAGGAATATTCTCCAGTTGAGCTGGCATCCTTTACGGAAGGTATGGATGAAATGGAAAAAAGTGCCGTGACGGAACAAGACAAAAAGGAAATCCGTGCAGTGGAGAATTTCAGGACTGGAGTATTCTTTATTGTCATTGGATTGATTCTAACTGTATGGTTTGGTCTTAGTCATTTTCCAAAGGAGTTGTTTTTATTTTCCTCCGGTGCTTTGCTCGCGGGAATTTTATTCCTGGTAGCAGGAGCATTGAAACAAATGACAGGAAATCATTCTGGGTTTGTCATGATGGTGGATGATATCCAGAACATGCCAAACGCAATGAAGCAATTGGCAGTTGTTCAGTTTTTTTCCTGGTTTGCTTTGTTCTCCATGTGGATTTATACCACCTCTGCTGTAACTAGTCATTTGTATCATACTTCAGATACCACCTCTAAACTTTACAACGATGGAGCGGATTGGGTGTCGTTGTGTATGGGGATCTATAATGGAGTAGCTGCATTAGTAGCATTTGGGCTCCCTGTGCTGGCTGCAAAAACAAGTAGGAGGAATGCACATATGATTTGCCTGATTCTTGGGGGACTTGGATTGATATCAGTCTATTTCCTACCCAATCCGCAATGGCTGATTTTATCGATGGTAGGTGTTGGTATTGCCTGGGCATCTATTTTGTCTGTGCCCTATGCCATGCTGGTCGGCTCATTACCTTCTCATAAGATGGGTTATTATATGGGCGTGTTTAATTTCTTCATTGTGATTCCCCAGATCTTAGCTGCTTCTATCCTGGGATTCCTTGTGAAAAATCTTTTCGATGGATCTTCTGTCCATGCCTTATTGATAGGTGGGGCCTCCATGATCTTAGCTGGATTATTGTGTAGACGAGTACAGGATGTGGATGATTTGAAAAAGTGAAGAGTGAAAAGTGAAGAATGAAAAATTATCGTCAGGCGTGAGTCGTCAGGCGTGAGGCAATGGCTAATAAGTGTGATCAAATTGAATAAAACCAAAACCTCGTGCCCCATTGACCGTCAGGTCAATAAAAATTTAAATTGCCACGACTTTTAAGTGAAGAGTGAAAAGTGAAAAGTGAAAATGAGACTAATCAGAATAATCAAATTGAATAAAACCAAAATCCAGTGCGCCCATTGACCGTCAGGTCAATAAAATTTGAATTGCCACGGCTTTTAAGCTGTGGATGTCTGACAGCTGATAGCCGACAGTTGACATCTTTTAGGTTTGTCTAAAAAATATTTTCATATTATCTAATAATTCCCTTTCTTTGCGGCATGGGACTATCCTATGCTGAAGAAAATTACCTCAAAGCGATCCTGAAGCTCTCTGGATCACCTGATGGAACCGTGAGCACCAATGCCATTGCTGCTCAACTTGATACATCGGCTGCCTCAGTTACAGACATGCTTAAAAAGCTGTCAGACAAAGAGTTAATAACCTATCAGCGGTATAAAGGAGCCTCACTCACCGAAGAAGGCCAGCGTGTGGCAACAATGCTTGTTCGAAAACACAGGCTTTGGGAAGTCTTCCTGGTTCAATCTCTGGGCATGACCTGGGATGAGGTTCATGAAATCGCTGAAGAACTGGAACACATACAGTCAGACCGCTTGATCGATCGACTTGATGTCTTTCTTGGACATCCCAAATTTGATCCACACGGTGATCCTATCCCAAATGCCCAGGGAAAATATACCCTCAGGGCGCAGTTTCCACTGACTGAGTTAAAGCCAGGTCAGGAAGGTGTGGTGATTGGAGTTAGGGAAGATGACACTTCATTTCTCAAACACCTCAATGATAAAGGACTTACCATCGGTAAATCCATCATCATTTTATCGAATGATGAATATGATAATACCCTACGCGTGAGTGTAGATGATCTAGAACTCAACCTTTCCGGTAAAGTAGCCCGGAGTATCCTGATAAAACCTGTTTAAGCAATGAAATCTGCAAAACCATATTTTGTTCAACTTAGCCTTTGCCTTCTCCTTAGCCTCTTAGGTTTTCCCATGAACCTTCAGGCTCAGGAAAAACCACTCGTCGTTTCTTCTGCTTCCATCTTCGCCGATATGGCTTCTGCGATTGGAGGTGATCTGATCGAGTCGGTTAGCATCGTACCAATAGGCGGCGATCCGCATATCTATGAACCTACTCCCGGTGATGTAAGTCTATTGGTCAAAGCTGATCTCATTTTTCAAAATGGCCTCACGTTTGAAGGATGGATTAATGACTTAATCAAAAACAGTGGGTCGAAAGCACCTGTCGTCACAATCACTGAAGGTATTGCCCCCATCACCAGTCAAATGCACCAAAATGCAACCGATCCGCATGCATGGATGGAACCTGTCAATGGAAAAATCTATGCGCACAATATCAAAGCAGCATTGATAAAATTATTACCTGATCACACTGAACAGATCATTGGTCAGTTTGAAAAATACATGGCTCAACTTGATGAACTTGATCAATACATACACGACAACATCGCTAAGATTGATACGAGCAAACGAATCCTTATCACCAGCCATGATTCTTTTCATTACTATGGAAAACGATATGGATTAAGACTTGAATCAGTATTGGGTACATCTACAGATGCTGATGTAAGGACATCTGATCTGATGCGATTAAATGAAGTCATTCAAAAACATAAAATTCCAGTTGTCTTTATAGAAAGTACGATCAATCCTAAGCTCCTCAACCAGGTAGCAGAAGATAACAAGATTTCAATCGGCGGAAAACTTTACAGCGATTCACTTGGTGACAAGGACAGTCCTGCGAATACCTACCTCAACATGATCCGCCACAATAC
>DASXWI010000038.1:0-3194 GCA_036503755.1 Saprospiraceae bacterium
TGTGGACGCTCTACTACCTGGCCGTTCATCCTAAGGAGATAGGAACGTTCAAGTGTCTTGAAGCCAAAATAATCAAACGTGAAATCACGGTCATAGATGATGGCACTATCCAGTTGATCCTTATGACGACGGATCACATCGATGGTGCTGTCACTGATAAGACCAGCTTTCTGATGAGTCGCAGGATCAATATAATGATACAGCGCGTCCATCGTTTCACTGAATGACTTATTGGTGTTCTTGTGAAGATTGGAAATGGCAATTCGTGACGCCAGCAATGCATAATCTGGATGGATAGCAGCCATGGTTGCAGATGTCTCTGCCGCCAGGTTATCCAGGTCTGATGTGCTGACGCCATCATAAAGGCCTTCGATGACCTTCATGGATATTTTAATGGGGTTGACATGATCAGACAAACCATAGACGAGTTTTTTTACCCGCGCGGTGATCTTGTCAAAGCTAACGTCTTCACGTTTTCCGGTTCTCTTAATTACTTGCATGAGGGTGAGGTATTATTTAGTTAGGAGAAACTAAGTTTTGTTAAATGGTTAGTGTTAAATGTGTAGTGTGTCTTTATTCGGTATTCGGTATTCAGTATTCAGTAATCGGTAATGTGGAAGTCTTCTACTTCCTTATTCGTTATTCGTTATTCGCTATTGGCTATTCGCTATTCTAGAAGTCTTCGTCAATGGAGAAAACCTGGTCTTCGCGGTTGCCCATGACACCGGCTTTTTGATAGTCGCCAACTCTCTTTTCAAAGAAGTTGGTTTTGCCAGCGATTGAGATCAACTCCATCCATTGGAATGGGTTTTCTGCATTGTAAACTTTAGGTTGACCCAAAGCGACTAACAGACGGTCAGCAACAAATTCTATGTACTGGCACATCATGTCTGCATTCATACCTATCAGTTTGACCGGTAATGCGTCAGAGACAAAGTCTTTTTCAATTTCTACTGCATCCGTGATGATATCTCTTACGATCTCAGGAGAAAGACGGTTGACAATATGTTTATTGTAAAGCAGGCAGGCAAAATCGCAGTGCATACCTTCATCGCGGGAGATCAATTCATTTGAAAAAGATAAACCAGGCATCAAGCCTCTCTTCTTAAGCCAATAGATAGAACAAAAGGATCCTGAAAAGAAAATACCTTCAACCGCTGCAAATGCAATTAACCTTTCCTGGAAATTTCCTTTGCTGATCCACCGAAGTGCCCAGTTTGCTTTTTTCTTGACGCAATCCAGCGTATCGATGGCATTAAAGAGATAATCCTTTTCCTTGTTGTCTTTAATATAGGTATCGATTAGGAGACTATAAGTTTCAGAATGGATGTTTTCCATCATGATCTGGAAGCCGTAGAAAAACTTAGCCTCTGTGTATTGTACTTCGCTAACAAAGTGCTCCGCTAGATTTTCATTGACAATGCCATCGCTGGCAGCAAAGAAGGCCAGAACGTGTTTGATGAAGTGGCGTTCGTCATCATTCAGTTTGTGTGTCCAATCATGGAGGTCTTGCTGGAGGTCAATTTCTTCCGGGGTCCAGAAATTGGCTTCTGACATCTTATAGAATTGCCAGATGTCCTGGTGCTGTATAGGAAAAATGACAAAACGGCCGGGGTTGTCCCTGAGGATGGGCTCGATGTCCGTCATTGTCAGTGTTTCGTTTTTCATCAATTATGCTGTTTAAAGGTTCGATATCAATTCGTTGCAACCGTTTTCACCAGAGGAGACTATGCCAAGGCTGTCCCCGGTGGGCGTTCCGGTCAGAGACAGCGATTCCCTGAGTGGAAACCGGTCTTTTACGGTTTGCTCAGGTGGTATTGAATCCCCTAAAGGTTAAATTGGTACTCAAGCCGTGGGAGAAGGCGCTTTTTGGTTGGATACGGATACACCCCCGGTTTGATGGCTCTAAATAAATGAAGTTTTTATTTAATATGAAAACATTTTATCCACATCATGTGGAAAAAATGTATAATATGTTGAAATAGTGCCCCCTACACAATAAAAAATAATATTGGCGTGTGTAAAACTTTCTGAAAAGCCAGAATCAAGCCTTTGTAAATGTGGAAAACGTCGAAAAAATGGGGAAAAACGGCTTGTTTTTGGATAATTTTCTTAAGTAGAAAGACGGTCTTTCTCCCAAACCATTGAACCGTAGATTTTTAGAAAATATTCTTTCTCCGGAAAAACCAGACGAGAAATAAGCTGAAGGTTGCAGCGAATATTAAGATAATGTAAAAAGCACCTGTAGTGGCTTCAAATGGTAGCTTCACATTCATCCCGAAGAAACTGGCAACAAGTGTTGGCACCATGAGAATGATGGTAATCACTGTAAGTCGCTGGACAAATGTATTGAGGTTATTAGATACAATTGACGCATAGGCTTCCATGGTCCCACTTAGAATGTTTGTATAAATATTGGCCATGCTCAAGGCCTGTCCATTATCAATGATGATGTCCTCGAAAAAATCCGCCTCTTCTTCATTCTCCCCTAAGCGAAGGAAGTCTGTCCTTTTCATCTTGATTTTAAGCAGTTCATTTGATCCAAGAGCATTCACGAAATACACAAGACTCTTTTCAATACGCAGCAGTTGCTTGAGTTCTGAGTTACGGCTGGAATGGTAAAGCTCATTCTCAATGACATTCCGTTGAAGGTTAAGCTTTTTCAAACTATCCATAAAGCGAAGCACATTTTGTTCGAGGATATGCAAGACGAACATCTGTTCTTTTGCTGGATCAAAGCCTTTGACCCGCCCGTCAATAAACCGTTGGATAATTGGATTCTCATGAGGGCATATAGTCAATATATGATCCTGAGTCAGGATAATACCCACTGGTGCTGTGATGTAGATCGCCTCATTGTCGAGGTCGATATCATTGAGCATAGGGGTATTGATCAGGATCAGGCGTACATCGTCTTCTCGTTCATAACGGGAACGTTCGTCAATGTCAAGGGAGTCAGTAAGAAAATCTAAGGGAATAGCGAAATCTTCCGAGAGGGTCTCGAGCTCGTCAGGTTCAAATGGAGGGGATACATTGACCCAACAGGACAGCACAGGCTTGTCCAGTTCGGTCAGACGTCCGTCCTCGATTAGATAATACCTGGTCATAACAACTACCGCTTTCCATTTATGGATGAATAATTTCGTTCGGGCGCCCAAAGGTAATCAAAAGGCCAAGGAAATGAAAAATGAAAA
>DASXWI010000039.1:0-3864 GCA_036503755.1 Saprospiraceae bacterium
AGGAAAGGCAATTCTTTTTAAAATAAAGCAAATAGCCGTGTGCAGAAGCATCCCTGTAAAAGCTGTAGAGTAATCCCGGGGACTGAAATACTAAAAAAGAATTAAGCCGTGTGACGTTTGTATGATCATATGTGATTTTGGTTTGCCCAGCATTCGTCACCAGGGCGATGAAATAAAAATCTTTACGAAAAGGTGGTTTATAATTACTGATGGATCCTTCATTCTCATGGAGCCTCAGGCAAAAGAAATCAGGGTCAGTGGTTCTGTAATCCGAAGGAATAGATTCCAGGAAGTCATTGATTTCCTTGTAGAACGGTATACTAAGTTTCACTTTCTGTTTAAAGCTCCCCCTATCCACACAAAAGTAGCAGAAAGGGCCATGAAAAATATGATGAGCACAAAGCTATTTGCGAATACTTTCACCCAGCCCAGATTTCCAACATCAATAAAGGGATAAGGATAGAAATCTGATAACGCTCCCCTAGCCAGAACAAATACCAGGTAAATCAAAGGATAAATCAACCAATTGATGATTTGCTTATACATCAATTTCGATTTGTTGGCATACACGTACCAAAAGATAATCACTAGGACAGGAATGATCGTATGTAGCAATTCATCAACAACCAATTGAAGTCCGGTCGGTTGCCACGTATGTCTGAGGAGAATTTGGTAAGTAAGACCTACTACGGTGATATACGTTGTAATCGCCGTGAAAGCACCTGGATTTTTGAAGAGCTTGGAGCCTCCTTGCTTGATACCCATCCATGATGAAGTAAAATACAAGGCAACCAGTGTATTGGTCAGTATGGTAAAATAACTAAAGAAGCGGACGATCGTTTCACCTACAGGTGTAACACGATTTTCCATCATTAAATATAATTGGGTCACAACACTGAACCAACCTAGCAATGCAAGAAGAATAGTCGCGGTATTTTTCATCAATTAAAAATATTCATGCCTGAAGGAACAGATCTCTTGAATCAAAAATAGCCAAACTTAATGGCTCAGAACTGAAGTCTATAAGACGGGTGCATTATCTGAAATCTATTACGTAATCTCTTTCTTTCCTTGTAGCTTTAGGTATTTAAAGAAATCTCCCTCATGGTCGTGCAAAAAACTATTGCACTGATACCTGTCTTTGTCACCTGCTATTTGCTTTCAGCACAGCCGGCTAATTCCTCCTTTTTGCATTATACCACCGATCAAGGATTGAGCAATGACCATATCACATCGATCATCAAGGACAAACTTGGTTTCATGTGGATCAGCACGGTAAATGGATTGAATCGATTTGATGGACGCTCCTTTAAAACATTTTTTCATGATCCGAAGAACCCAAACACTATTCCTGATGATGATGTCAAAGGCGTCACGCTTGCTCCAGATGGTTGGATATGGGTCGCTACCCGAAGTGGACTTTGTAAAATAGAACCCAACTGGCTTACGATTGAAAGAATCCATTTACCGGAAAACGACGATACTCTTTTTAATGACATCACTACCAGGGTTGCCTTCGATTCGAAAGGCATGGCATGGACGACAACAGAAAAGGGTATATATAAAATTAACCCCGCCACGAGTCGTCATGAATATTTCTTCAAGGCAGAAAAAGAAACATTAGGCTGGTATGGAATGATGATTGATCAGCAAGGCAGGTTGTGGTTGATGAAAGAAGCCTTGCGTCGCTTCGATCCTGTCAAGCAAGAAATGAAAATGTTTAAAGTACCCAATGCTACATATCCTTTTGGCGCCCTTTGTTTGGAGTATGATGCAGATGGTCAACTCTGGGCAGGCACCTGGGGTAGTGGCATGTGGAAATATGATCAGGAAACTGATGAGTTTTCGAAATCACCTTATCCTGGATCATTATCGATGATGTTACTTCCCGATAAGACACCAACCGGGAGATTCTTTTTTTGGGTAGGTGGGGGGAAATCCGGGCTAGGTTATTACTACCCTGATACCAATGAATCGATTGAATTTGAGCCCAACCCTGAAGACCCTTTTACGCACAATAACTATCTCGCGACCACTTTATATAAAGACCCTTCCAGCGGTGATGTATGGATTGGCACTGAAGTAGGCCTTGAGCAATATGCCCCATCGACCATCCGCTTCGGACGAGCTATGATTCCTCCTGAACCGGACATGGGACAATTTAGTCTCGTATCCGGAGTGGTACATGATCAAACGGATGCTACTGGTCAACGCTACTTCATTTCGCTGTGGGGCTCCGGTATGTTTGTGTGGAATAAAGCCACAGGTAAATTTACACGGCTGCGATCCAAATCTGAAATGACGGGCACGGCCATTTTCAATTTGTTTCAAGATCACACAGGGAGTGTATGGGGTTGTCTCACCAACACGATCGGACGATACCATCCTCCATCCGGTGTTTGGAAGGATTACAAACCTTCCTTTAAGGTAAAGGATCGAAACAATGTCTTTTTCTGTGGCTTGGAAGACCGGAAAGGAAACATTTGGTTTGGCTCTAATCGCGAAGGACTCTACAAGTATAATCCGCAGACAGACGAGGTGGAGCTCGCCTTATATCGAGAAGAACTTGAAGAAGCAAGCGGTTTCCTCTTGATATTGGATATGGCAGAAGATGCCTCAGGACGATTATGGCTAGCCTGTAATGCAAGCGGACTGATTCGCTATGATCCTGTCACTCATGAAGCGGTTCAATTCAAATACCCTGGTCAAAATGCACCACTCCAGTGTAATGCAGTTCGTGTTGCAAGAAGTGGTAAAATCTATGCAAGTTTTTACTCCGACTTTTTGGAGTTGGATGCAGAAGGTAAAGTCCTGCGACAATACAACAAGCAAAATGGATTGAAAACAAACCGCACCTACTTTATGGTGGAAGACTTGCAAGGAAAGATCTGGTTTAATTCCCTTTACCTTTTATACTGTTTTGATCCTGCGACCGGTTCATTTACGTATTATGGCAAACCAGATGGGTTGTTCAGCAATGCGATGACCGATGCCCTCAGCATTACACCTTCAGGTGAAATTTTTGTGGGGTTCCAGAATGCATTCAATTTCTTTTATCCTGATCGTTTGCGTCGAAATCCAAACCCTCCCCCAATGGCGGTCACCTCCATCAAGGTCATGAACAAAGAAAGGGAACTGATCAGGTCTGCTGATGGTGATACATTCTTAATGCTCAAGCCGGAGGAAGACTTTTTTGAAATTGAGTTTGCCGCACTTAATTTTAATCAACAAGAGCGTAACCGATATGCTTATCTCCTTGAAGGATTTCATAAAGACTGGATTTATACCGATCGGCCCGTAGCTACTTTCACCAATCTTGATGGAGGGACTTACCAGCTCCATATGAAAGCGTCAAACAATGACGGTGTATGGAATGAAAAAGGAACTAGTCTTGAAATACGTGTGAATCCATCTTTTTATAAAACGCGATGGTTTCCAGTCTTAATTGTAATAGCCATTGGGGCTATCGGCGTTGGTCTGTTATGGTATCGCAGACTTCACCGCCGTCGTCTTGAAAAATTCAGGGAGAGCCTGGCCCGTGATCTGCATGATGAAATGGGCAGCACCCTGAGCAGTATTCGTTTTTTCAGTGAGTATGCTGATCAGCAGATTGGAAATGACAAGCCGCAGGTAACTCCAATGTTGCAACGCATCAGTCAAAGCGCTACGAACCTTAGCGAATCCATGCAAGATATTATTTGGGCCATGAAAACAGATCATGATCAATTGGAAGATCTCGCTGTACACATGATGGAGTTTGGATTGCGCTTGCTGGAAGCCAGGAATATCCAATTCAAAACGCACATCACAGAAGGATTCTCAGGCAAACACCTTTCTCCTGAGATACGCCGTAACATTTATCTT
>DASXWI010000040.1:0-1612 GCA_036503755.1 Saprospiraceae bacterium
TGCTGTCACTTTCTATTTTCAACATCATATCTCCAAAAAGGGTGGCACCATGAATGGTATATGTACATCCATCAGGAGCAGCACTATATTTTAAACCAAAGTGTTCAAATCCATTATCTATTTCAACTGTATCCCCGCTGATGAAATTCAGTTCGAAACAAAAATGAGGGATATCGGCAGGCATCATCCCTGGGCATTTACTGAGTACAGTTGTATTAACATACTTCCCACCGGGTGGAAGACATTGACTTACCGCACCTGGTGAATTACAAGCTAATACAAGCCCTATCAACAAGGTACCTGAAAGCCAAATAAATGAAAAGCGATAAAGTGATTTAGGATATAGCATAATTAATGTTTTGATTCTTTCATGGCCATACGTTCTTCTGCTGAATAGACATTACCAAGCTTCTTCACGATAGTTACAATCGTAGTGGCTAATATAGCTCCTAGAAAAGCAAGGAATACATCCTTTTGCGCATCCCAGATATCACCCTGCGTGCCAAGATAGGCAACCCCTTGTGCAGGAAAAAATACATCTGCCACACCCCACTCGATCAACTCATAAAAGGCACTGATGGACAAAGTGATTTCGATGGGTAATAACCACGCAACCCACCTGGGAAAACGAAGCCAACTCAGAAACATTTCTCTCATGGGGTAAGCCAATAAAAAGCCAAACCCAAAGTGGACAATCCGATCATAGTGATTTCGGTTCCAGTTCAATTGATCTTGCAACCAGTATCCCAATGGATTTTCCGCGTATGTATACTTTGATCCATACACATGGAGACATAAATAAATACAAATCAAAAGGTAGGTCAGGTCGCTAAACTGATGCCGCTTATATGTCACGAGTAAAAACCCAAGGAAAATAAACACCAGGAGATTTTCCAGCATCCAGTTGGCCATGTCTGATGTACCGACAAATGTGCTAATCCAGATGGCAAAAAAAACAAGTATAAATGCGATCATCCAGTAATTGGACCGGAGTGGCGTACGATGGGTAGAAATAGCAACAGAAAAAGACATAGAAGGAGATTTAGGTCAATGGTGTCGAAGGTAAGAATCAAATTCCGGTTATGGAGAGAAGGAAACGGATCATGATTTTTCGCATGGTCCCTTGGTATATTTCTTGATTCCGGCACACTCAGCAGCACAGGCGTTGCTGTACGTTTTATCATTACATCCGCAGACTGGATTATATTCCATGGTACAGACGCAATCCGGGTTTGGCTTCTCTATACATTGCTTATTCGTGCAACTGCCAAATTGGTATAACAGGGTTAAACCAACGATCTTTACTAAAACAGGTATTCCTTTTAGCATTCTACATATACTTTATGAAGAAAGCTAAAAGGTACCTATAAATCCCGGAATGTACAATGAGTGGATTGACCCGAAAACTTTAAAAATTTTCTGCCCACCAGCGCTTAACGCTCCAGCCTGCGAGATACATCGCCGGGAGTACTACTAGCGTAATAAAAGTGGCAAACCCAAGACCAAAAATAATCGTCCAGGATAGTGGTCCCCAGAAGGCTACACTGTCTCCTCCCAGGAATATTTTTGGATCACCTGAGCTGAGCAAGCTGGCAAAATCGATGTTAAACCC
>DASXWI010000041.1:0-6244 GCA_036503755.1 Saprospiraceae bacterium
ATAACTCAACGCATAGACATATTGGCCATTATTGAACAGTGTAACTGTATCATTGGAGAAAGCAGAGAAGGTGGTGAAGCCACCAAGTATACCTGTGGCTAAAAATAATCTCCATTCTTTTGGGAAATTCCAACGTTCAGCAAAGCCAAACAGCAGACCAATGCAAAAGCATCCAATTAAGTTTACTACAAGTGTACCCCATGGAAATCCTTCGTGATTTTTATTCATGAAAAGAAATGAGACCAGGTATCGTAAGGTACCGCCAATAAAACTACCTGTCCCGACGATTAGCAAAAGGTTAAACGACATACTCAAAAGTAGAGAACATTTTATGTTCAATACTTATACGTTGGCACCAAATCAAGAATTATTATAATTGGCCTTCTCTTGATGGAAGAAACCTGGGTGGTGTCCTGAGTTTGGAAATGGATTCGTAAGAATACGCTATTGAAAAAAGACTTGCTTCAGTGTACGGCAGGCTAAAGAAGGTTAAGCCGACGGGGATTCCATTCGCAAGTCCCATCGGTACTGTAATGGATGGAAAACCAGCGACAGATGCAGGTCCTGAAGCCGCATTTCCAACTCCGCACAAAACATCCAGGTTGTTCGTTTCAATGAGGTCTTTCAATTGAGCCCCTAACATTTTTAATTGTTCATGGGCATCCAGGTATTCCTTCGTATCCAGCCCTTTGGTTTTTTGAGCTTCGATCATCAGGTCTTGTCCAAAAAAGGGCATGATAATATCCGAATGTTTTTCATTGTATTCAATAATATCATCCAGGGATTTAATAGGGCAATCACATTTGGAGAAATACTTATTAATACCATCCTTAAACTCATACTTGAGTACAATATGTTCTGATTCATTGATAGCGTAGTATAATTGGCTGAAGGCAATGGGGACAATGATGGCTCCATGTTGTTGCATCACTGCTAATGCATTCTGAAGCAATAAGCTTATAGGGTCAGAACCACCAAGCAACGATTTTTCTATGCCAATCCTTTTTCCGGGCAATGATTTTGTGTTTAGTAAGGAAGTATAATTTCTTGGGAGCGCACTTTTGATGAGGGAAGTAACCGAGTCTTGGGGGTCTTCCTGGATCAAAGCGTCAAACAATAGTGTGGCATCCCGAACACTTCGGCCGAATGTGCCAGGTGTATCCAGTGATTTAGAAACAGGTATGATTCCTGTACGACTGATGAGTCCAAACGTCGGTGTGATTCCAACAACTGCATTCATAGATGCCGGGCAGGCGATCGATCCATCAGTTGATGTACCTACAGAGACCATACACAATTCTGCTGCTACGGCTACTGCCGAACCAGCGCTAGAGCCGCATGGTGTGCTATCCAGGATATATGGGTTTTTTGTTTGGCCACCTAAACTGCTCCACCCGCTTGTCGATTTATTGGATCTATAATTGGACCACTCCGTCAAGTTTGTGGTTCCAAGAATCACAGCGCCTGAGGCACGAAGTAGTTGTACAACAAATGCGTCGGTGTCGGCATAACGTTCAGACAATGCCATTGAGCCTGCAGTTGTTCTCATCTTGTCACCAGTATCAATATTATCCTTGAGTAAAACCGGTATGCCATGCATGGGCCCCCTGACGATTCCCCTGGCTCTTTCTTTATCAAGCATGTCAGCAATATGCAAGGCATCGGGATTTGTTTCAAGAACAGCTTTTAATCCTGGGCCTGATTGATCTATCTGTGCAATTCTTTCCAGGTAAAGTTCAACAACTTGCCTTGATGTGAATTCTCCTGATTCGAATTTTTCCTGCATTTGCTCAATGGATAACCCTTCAAGGATGAACACGGTATCCTTAGGATTCAACTTCTCTTTGCAGCTTAATAAAAGAAACAAACCGAGCAAGCAACCATATGGAATGATAGCTTTCAATTGGTGGAAAACGTTCATTTTCGTTGTGTTCAAATGGGTTAAATGTGGATGTTATGGCAATGGCCATAATCCATTATTAAAACGTATTTGAATACATCGGAGACTGAGCAACGCAGGAGAGGGAGGCTTCCAGCAAGTCTAACTATAGACCAGGTTTCTTGGGGCCGCCAGATGTTGCACTGGAGTTATGTATTTCTGGGGTAAATATAAAGTGTGTTACCCGCGCGAGTGCTGGCAACGACTATTAATAATGTCAGCAAGGTTACATTTTGCCAACTTCATTTGTATAAGAAAACTGGGTTAGATCCCTTTTGGGCGCAGATCAAGTTCCTGGAAATGGGCAAGTTTACCTTCGTAGAAGAGAAGCACATAGTGGAAAGTCTTTTCCAATTGAGCTGTATCAAATTCTATTTGTTGGCTTCCACCTGCTTGCTCGTTATTATATATGGTGAAAAGCTTATCCTGCAATTGTTTTGCAATATATACTTGTGCTTTACCTGGCTTTTTTAAGCGGAATTTAATTTTGGTAATATTGTTTTGAGTGGTGATATCATCTATCGAGCCATATGGCAATCCATCTTCATTATCCCACATGCGGCGCAAGGGTATGATTGAAGCCTGCGGGTTGGATCCGCTACCTGAAGAATTATCTTGAAGGGAAGGAATGCCTCCTTGACCACAGGGACTGATGAACCCAAGAAATTCACTATCATCTACAACATTAAAGCCTGGTGATAAGGTGATATAGCTACCTGATTTAAAACTGACAAAGGTTCCAACGCCTCCCTGTATAAAAGAGGAAGATGAGATAGAAGTTGATGCTTCATAATGGCGGATACCTTCTATATTACCTGTTACAATCACAGCAGGGTCACACGTTGCGGCAAGATCACTTTGCCAGATACCGCGTCCATACGTAGCGGCTCTTATCTTTTTCGTGGTACCATTGTCAAATATGATTAATTCAGTAACCGGTACATTTGGTAAAGCATTTGACCAGGGCATCCAGTTGCTCATGGTAGCAGATCGATAGAAAACCCCGATATCAGTTCCGGCATAAACTCCATTATCATTATCCACTGCCAGGCAATTGACAGGTACATTCGGAAGGTTGGCGGAAATGTTGGTCCAACTATCCCCTGTATTATCTGATTTCACTACTTTGATTCCGTTGTTAAATCCGCCAAAGCATGCATACACTGTAGCGGATATGTTAGGTCGCGCAACGACATCGCTGATTCTACTCCAGAGAGAGTCGTGCGGAAACCCGGGACTCTCATCTTTGTCAATCCATGTTTCACCCCCATCTCCTGAAAAATAAAGGCTGCCTGCACCATCATCATATTCATATCCCCCTGCACTATAATACCTCGAGCTATTGCTTGGACATGATGCAAAAGCCCATGAACCGGATCCGCCTTTACCATACCAACTTCCCCCACTGTTGGTAGTCTTGAATATCTGGTATGCACCAACAAATACAGTACTGGAATCACTATTGTGAATACCTAGTGTCTGAAACCATTGTAAATAACTACCAGGTAAAAACTCAGTGGAATTCTGGCCATTGTTATAATATTTTTTTAAAGAGTAGTTGACGGATCCATACGCCGGTTCACCATTGACGGGATTAAAGACCACATCAAATCCATCACAACATCCGAGATGATAAAAGGCAGACGTATTGTCCTTCCGGTATTTAATCCCATTGTCCTGTAATCCACCCATCAGTTTGTTGATATTGCCATCCCATCCAGCCATGTGATAGAACATGCTGGCCTCAATATTGTCCGAGATGTTTTCCCAGGAGGATCCATGGTTTTTACTTACCCAGACCCCGCCATCATTTGTAACGTATAAAAAATCATTCAATGGATTATAGGCAAGGTAATGTATGTCCGGATGGACATAAGGAAACATTCCGTTTTCATTATAGCTGGTTGTATGGGTCCATGATGCCCCAGCATTTGTTGATTTCCAAATTGTGCATCCTGCAGCAAAAACTATATTGGCATTGTCTGGATGACAGGTTAACGCAATGTCGTACCAGCTTTGATCTGTCGTATCAATTCCATCTTCTGCAGCTCCGAAAATATTTGGACTAGTGGATTGTCTGGTAAAGGAAAGCCCACTGTTGGTTGATCTGTAAAATCCACAGAATGTGCCCATGCCTGTATTAGGACCAGCAAGTAGGTAGACAGTCGTTGGACTTAATGGAGATACTCCAATAATTATTCGTCCACCATCATTTTCGCACTGGTCCGGATCAAAATCATAGGTGGTATTGCCAGTCCAGTTTGCCCCGCTGTTGATGGAGAGTAGAAATTCTCCTTTCCTGGTTGCATATACCCGCGTGGGATCTCCGGGCTTGAATTTTATATCGTAAAACCTCCCTGCAAATTGTTTGACCCAGGTAGTTCCGCCATCTGTGGTTCTATATAAGCCTGTACTTGTGGCCGCCATCAGGAGATCCGGATTTGCCGGACTTTGCACGAGCGCATACCCGGCATATGGTTCAGTCGCAAAAGGGAAAGTACCTGTTGGATGCCAGCTCACACCGCCATCCGTGGATTTGAGTACACCAACTGAGGGTCGGGTATAACCTAATGGATGATTACCTGAATCGCCGTCACCTGTGAGCAGATACATGATGCTCGGATTGGCATGTGAAATGACAAATCCTGAAATACCTGTAGAAGGAAGATGGTCGGTAAGGTTGTGCCAGGTATTACCGGTATCTAATGTGCTCCATAATCCACCAGCAGGTGTACAAATAAAAAATATCCGTTCTTCTGTTGGATGGAAAACGATACGATCCACACGCCCGATACCATTCAGTATAGCATTTTGATTTTGAAGCGGAGTCGTAGAAGGCCCCATAAATGACCATGCTGAGTTTATATTTCTGTCAGGAGGCCCGGGATCCATTCTTTTCATTTCTTCTGTTGCCTTGAAAAGCATCTTTGGAATATGAACAAATTCATCTTTCGGTCCCAACCGGTTGGACATATACCACTCCCAGCGCTTCCAATGGGTATAATCAGATTCCAGTGCATCAGGATCTGGCGGATGATCAAGATAGTATTGATCTACTACCTTCATGATATCCTTCAATTTCGTTTTTCCTTCAAGCTGTTCTTCTAGGGTAGATTGCGAGAGCAGGTAAGCAGGAGAACCTCCAAGGAAAACCATAAAACTATAGAAGGAGAGAAGTTTAATGTAATACATGATATATGGAATTCAAGAGATAGTAGTATCAAACTCAATTACCTTTCAGCACAGCCATGTCCTTTAGGAGCAAATCAACTTCGGTTCGAAGTTGTTTATTGATCTCATGTAGATCAATGATGTATAAAGTGAGTTCCTCGATTTTTTCCATCATTCTTTTTTGCATATCGCCGATGAGAATGCCTTCTTCTTCGACTACGACAGCTGGCGGAATGTTCGGAAGATGCTTTTGCCGGGCAATGGTTTCCTTTAACTCATCAAGTGGCATGAGTGGATACTCTTCAGCAAAAACATAATCGGGCCAGTTATTTGAATTCTGTATCCGCATTTCTTCACCAATGATTTTGCCATCCACTGCAAGCATATAACCCGTAGGAAGATTTTGAGCGAATTGAACTCCAACCCCAACTTTTCCTTGTTCCAGGCCACACATCAGGATATTTCCTGCATCTTGTTGAAACAATAAATCATTGGCGGCCCCACTATCCCGCGCCATAATCTCATTATCATCGAGTACAAGATTCCAGGTATTGGATAGACCAAATTGAGCATACCCATTCGTTGTAAGACTCGCATCAGTGCCTCCAACAATTTGAAGTTTTCCTCCAGGGGTAGTGGTTCCGATGCCGAGATTGTTATCCACAATCATATTTTTGTCAGCGCGTAATTCTTCGCTGAAGTGACCTCGTCCAACAAAGTATCCTGCATACCCTGCCAGGTTCGTATTGCTTGCATATAGAGCATAGTTTCCTGCACCACCAGTGACAGCACCGTATAAACCAAAATTGAGGCCACCACCTGACGCTGTTCCATATACTCCAATTCTTGAACCAGCTGTTCCTATAGCGTTTCCTGAAACACCATACACGATTCCATTAAAACTTCCTCCTACACCATAGGCATCGACACCTCTTAGTCCTCCGGACAAAGCAGCACCTATACCATATCCCCCGGCAGGAATTGAAATACCTTCAATTGCTTTTATGCTTACGTTGCCAACATAATTTACTTTCGATTGGAAGTTTGTCAAAGTAGTGTTTGCCGGATCACTTTGTACATCAAGGAGGCAGGTAGGATTTAAAGTACCAATCCCCACTTTCGATTGTGCCATCA
>DASXWI010000042.1:0-9633 GCA_036503755.1 Saprospiraceae bacterium
GAGTTCCTGGTGGTGCCCCTATAGCAACTAAAGTAAGAAAACTTGAAGATGAGTTTGACTTTAGGTCACCTGCAAAGAGCTTAACATTACTGCTGGAAATCCATGGTGCCATTGGATCACTCGAAGATTCATTCTGGAAGAAAACCAAAATCAAAGAATGTGAGAACCTGATCAAGGAATGCCTTGGGCTGTTTATTGAATTACGTACGCATAAATACAAAGCAAGTCCCGGCTCACCATTAAAGGTGACATTGGAAGTCATAAACAGGTCATCAAACGAAGTAACATTAGTCTCTGTGAAGCCTTCATCAACAGATACCTTGGTGACAATTTCAGATACGCTGGCTTATAACCAGGTCTTCCTGAAAGAGTTTGAAATTACAACCCCTGACAAACTTAGCACTCCCTATTGGTTGGAAAAACATCCAACTGAAGGGATGTATATCGTAGAAGATCAATCCTTACGTGGAATTCCTGCATCTCCCCCTTCAATAAATGCTATCATTAATGTAAGGGTGGGAGGAAAAGACCTGACCTTCAACACGCCCGTGATTTATAAAATGGTGGATCCTGCTGAAGGAGAAATCACAAGACCGCTGTCAATCATTCCACCTGTGACTGTTGAAGCTGACAATGAAGTGTTGATGTTCAATAACGGAGAGCATCGCAAAATCAAACTCACCCTGGCTGCGGTCGAAGACAATGTTAAAGGTGAACTACGCCTAAAGACGACCGATCCTGCCTGGAAGGTTATGCCTGAAACTATTTCATGGTCCTTTGATAAATCCGGAGAATCAAAAACAATAGAATGCACTATTACCCCGCCCAATAAATCATCTAAAGCAGAATTACGACCAGAAATTATAACAGGTAATTCTACTTTCCATCATAAGATCACCACGATTGATTATGACCATATTCCCTATATGTCTGTGGTTATTGATGGCATCGTACATCTGCAAAGCATGGATATCAAAACAACTCCACGAACCATTGCATATATCGTTGGTGCTGGAGATGATGTACCTGCATCCCTCAAACAAGTTGGCTTCAATATCGATGTTATTGAACCTGCATCTATAACACCGGAAGTGTTATCAAGATACCAGGTGGTTATCCTTGGTGTGCGGGCATTCAATACCGTTGAATCGTTGGCGTATAAAAATCATGTTTTGTTTGAATGGGTTAGAACAGGTGGAACATTGATCGCACAATACAATGTCAGTAGAGGATTGATTACAGAAGAGATTGCGCCTTATCCCATTACATTATCCAGAGACAGGATTACTGAAGAAAATACACCTGTTACCATTCTGGATCCTTCTAATGATATATTTAACTTTCCCAACAAAATAACCAATACTGATTTTGAAGGTTGGGTTCAGGAACGTGGCTTGTATTATCCAAATAAATGGGATGATGCCTTTAAACCGCTTCTTGAAATGAACGACACAGGTGAAAACCCAACAAAAGGAGCGCTGCTTGTGGCGCAATATGGGGAAGGGTATTATGTATACAGTGGACTTTCATGGTTTCGCCATCTACCTGCAGGAAATACAGGCCCATATCGTTTGTTGAGCAACCTAATCTCCCTTGGATATAAAAAGGGAAAGTCTTGATTAAAGGCGAAGGCTAAGGATGGTGTAGAAAATCCAAACCGTCTTACTAATTTAAATCATCACAAATTCAATTACTGATAAAAGCAATTCTGTCTTTTCATGAACAAACAAAGTCGTCAACACACTACACCCTGGAACAGGATTTATTTTCTGATTCTGCTGTACAATGCGTTGTTGATTTTCCTCTTTTTCCTGGTCAGGCATTACTATAACATAGATTAAGCATGAGTTCACTGGATTGGCTTGTGCTTCTTGGCACCACTGCCTTTATTGTTTCATACGGCATCTGGAAAACCAGGAGGAATAAGAACATTGAAGGATATCTCATGGGTGGCCACACTACAAAATGGTGGACCATCGGTCTTTCGGTGATGGCTACGCAGGCGAGTGCGATTACTTTTCTTTCCACTCCAGGACAGGCCTTTGATGATGGCTTACGGTTCGTGCAGTTTTATTTCGGATTGCCGATTGCCATGGTCATCATTTGCATCATTTTCATTCCCAGGTTTGTGGGTATGAAAGTCTTCACGGTTTACGAATTTCTTGAACAGCGATTTGACCTTAAGACGAGAATGCTAGCTGCATTTTTATTCCTGATTCAACGAGGATTGGGAACAGGAATTACCATTTTTGCACCCGCAATTATTTTATCAAGTATCCTGGGTTGGAATCTTAATCTCACGATCATTATCATGGGTGTGGTGGTTACATTTTATACCACAACCGGGGGAACGAAAGCCGTAAGTGCATCACATGAACTTCAGATGGCTGTAATGATTGGAGGTATCATCACCGCATTTATCATTACGCTTCAGTCACTTCCACAAGGGATAGGCTTTGTAGATGCGCTGAATGTTGCAGGTGCTCATGGACGCTTGAATGTAGTTGACTTCAGCCTGGATTGGGATAGTCGGTATACTTTCTGGTCAGGGATCACAGGCGGCACATTCCTTGCACTGGCTTATTTTGGTACTGATCAATCACAGGCTCAACGATATCTCACGGGTCAATCTGTTCGCGATGGCAGACTGGGATTGATGTTCAATGCATTCTTTAAAGTCCCGATGCAGTTCTTTATCCTGCTTGCCGGTGTGATGGTATTTGTTTTTTACCAATTCCAGGCATCTCCTCTGTTTTTCAATACGCATGTTGAAAAAGAAATGCTTGTTTCACCTGCTGCACCTGCATACACAAAACTTCAACAGGATTGGCAGCTTGAACATGAGCACAGAAAGAAGATTTATGATCCTGTCTTGTCTGGCCAAAGCCAATTCCCTGATAAAGTGAAATTGGATGAAAGCGTCGCTCGCGAAAAGTCGTTGCGTGCTGAAGCAAAAACGCTTATTGAGAAAACATTGCCGGAGGTAGAATCCAATGATAAAGATTATGTTTTCTTACGTTTCATCCTGGACTTCCTTCCACATGGATTTATTGGTCTGTTGATTACGACGATTATTGCTGCCGGCATGTCCGCTACAGCCTCGGGACTCAATGCGCTTGGAGCTACGACAACCGTTGATATTTATAAAAGACTGATCCGGAAAGACGCAAGTGAAAAACATTATGTCTATGCGTCAAAATCCTTTACAGTGCTTTGGGGACTGATTGCCATTGGTTTTGCAAGCGTGGGAAGCTTATTTGAAAACCTTATCCAGTTTGTCAATATTGTTGGATCCATTTTCTATGGTACAGTACTCGGTATTTTTCTTTCTGCCTTCCTGATCAGGCAAATGACGTCTACAGGAGTGTTTATTGGTGCTTTGATTGCCCAAACGATTGTATTGATTTGTTTCTGGACAACCAATATCGGATACTTATGGTACAACTTAATTGGTTGTGGGTGTGTCATCCTGTTTGGGTTATTGTTAACCCCATTTCTGCCCAAACGAAATACCAAATAAAAAAAAAGCCGCGTGGAATGACCGCGCGGCTTTTTTATTAAAACTTAAACCAGATTATTTTGCTTTCTTCCATTCTGCAATAGAAGCTTCATTCATTCTGATGTAATCCTGGTTGCTGTCAGCTTTAGCTAGTTCCAAAGATTTGGTAGCCGTTTCAATAGCACCTTTCTTATCACCAAGATCAGCCTGGATTAAAGACTTTGTACGAAGTACCCAGAATTTCTCATTGCCTTTGGCAATTGAAGTGTTGATCCATTCCAGGGCTTTATTGAGATCCTTTTTCTCTGCATAGTAATAGCTGGCTGCAGAATAATAATCACCAGCAGATGGACCGGCCATTACTTTCGTAATGCTGGCTTCTACTGTTTTGTCTGTATTGACTTTGATCTCAACCGGAACAAAAGTTCTTTCCCACAACAAGAAAAGAGTTCCACCCTGGTTGCTCAATCCATCAAATCCGATCATGAACGTTTCGACATCTGTTTCTTTCGGCATTTCAATAGCCTCTGTAGTAATGGTTGTTGGAAGAACATCAGATTCAAGGTAGCTTCCAAAATTGGTAGAGGTATGTGGATAGAGCATGAATGACCATGACTTTTTACCTGGCTTAGTGAGCAACGCATAACTTCCTTTCTTAACCTCAGCTCCGCCGAAATTGACATCATCACTAAATGTAATTTTTGTTGCTGCATTAGCACCTGTGCGCCAAATGGAATCGTATGGCACAACATCTCCGAATATAACCCTGCCTTTCTTGCTTGGGCGGGAGTATTCAACCACAACATCTGTTAGTCCAATTCTCTGCTCAACTTTGCCGGAAGGACTTGGGGCGGGAGTTTGAAGTTGTGCCTGCATCACGGTGATACTTGAGGCAAACATCAACAAAAGGAATACATGTTTTTTCATAATTGGTATGATTTTGAGTTAGAAATTATCCTTGGCTAACAACAAGCCTAATAAAAGGTTGTTACCCTGAAAATAAAAAAAGCACTTCATTACTGAAGTGCTTTGGAGTGACAGCGCTGGGATTCGAACCCAGGACCCACGGCTTAAAAGGCCGTTGCTCTACCGGCTGAGCTACGCTATCAGTTTTTAACCTCTGCGTAAATGAGGGCGCAAATATATGACATTTTCATATTGAAGCTAAAACGAACCGATATTTCTGATGACTAAATCCATTAGCCTATAGATTATCAATGATTTATCCCTTGTGCAAGCCGCCTGAGATTGTATTTTTTTCCCTCCTCTGCCTGGATAACGTAAGGGAAATGCTCTTCTGCTTCAAGGATGATGGGTTCAATATCAGCATACCTCGAGGAGTAATGCCCAGTGATAAGGCATGACGTTTTTGACAAAAAAGCCATCCTGCCAGCATCCCCCGCCGTACTATGTCCGGTTTCCAACGCAAGAGTTGCTTTGTCATTCATGAAGGTAGCCTCATGATATAAAACGGAAACGTCCTTAATAGATGGAACTAAGCGTTGGTCAAAACGCGTATCTGAACAATAAGCATAGCTCACAGGCGGAATAGCGTCTTCCAGGAAAGTGGACGCTGCAATTATTCTACCTCCATAATCTACATCCTCACCTTTCTTTACAGCCCGGATTTGTTCTGTTGTTAATTGGTACTCATGGATGCGATCCTTTTTCATGCTGACCTTTGGATGTTTGTCCCTTACAAGGTATCCGTTGCAGGCAATCCTGTGATACAATGGAAATGATAGGATTTCAAAATCATCATTATCAAATATCACGACAGGAGCTGAAGGCGTCAATTCATGGATATCTATTGGATAGGAAATTCTCATCTCTGTAAATCCAATAATACTTTGTAAAAATCCATGGATACCTGGGGGACCATAAATGGACAATTTCTCCATACGACCCAGATGTGTAAGCGAACTCATTAGTCCCGGCAAACCAAATACATGGTCACCATGGAGATGACTAATGAGGATCATATTTATTTTGAATAAACGTATGCCCGCAGGCTTCAATCGCTCTTGCGTGCCCTCACCACAATCAATCAGACAGCAAAAGTTATTGTGTTGAATAACCTGGGCGGATGGATGTCGACCATGCAGAGGCAGCGATGCACCTGACCCAATAATTGTAAGTGTAAAATCATTCATAAAATCCCGGATGGCATAACGGGTTTATCCGCCATCTACTCTTCTTCAGAAGCAGCTTCTCCGTTCATTTGACGCTCAGCTTCTTCCATAAATACATAGTCGATAGCCTCAGTCACGGTAGGAATGATTGCCAGGATTGTATCAAGCCTGGAAATCTTGATCAGTTTTTCTACGCTTGGATGTGCAATACCTGTAATCACATAACTCCCATAATCCTTCCACAGGCGATTTGCAGTCAAAATCGCACTTAGCCCTGAGGAATCCACGTATTTAACATTACTTAGATCAAAAATGAGGTTGCGAACTCCCTCATTACGGAGAAACACAAATTCAGACTTGAGGTCCGGAGCAATGAGTGAATTCAAATTATCCTCATCCAGGGAGAGGAGGGAATATTTATCCTGTTTATCTAATGTAAACTTCATCTTGAATGGGTTGCAAAAGTCAAAAACTGATGTTCAAAACCTGTAAGAGGCAAAAGTACCCTATTTTCAATAAATTCCATCTACCACCAACGTTGGTCACTCTAAGTGAGGCCAGTTAAGGCCAATTGGTATACAAATGAATCATTTTAACAAAAGCAAAACACGAAATTGTCAGGCCGTTCTAATCCTTTTTGTCAAAATCACGTTTCTATGACAAATAGGCATGAAAGGCTTTTTCCGAAGTTGAATTGGCAGGTTTAAAGGCCTTTTATACAGGTTGGAACCATTTTGGATGAGGATGTTTTACAGATATACTACATTTACAGAATGTTCTTATATTCGACAATAATTTAATATATTCCACGAATCACACATGAACAGAAAGTTCTCTCCCAAGGTCAAGAAGATCATTTCCCTCAGCAGAAATGAAGCTTTAAGACTCGGGCATGATTACATCGGTACTGAACACCTCCTTTTAGGAATGCTTCAGGACAACGACAATCTTGCCGTCAGGGTTTTGGATGCCATGGATGTTGATTTCACCGAACTGAAATTCAAGATAGAAGATACCATCACAGAAAACAGGGTTGAACAAACCCCGGTTTCTGCTGGAAATGTTCCACTCAACAGGCAAGCCGAAAGGGTGCTTAAAGTGACATTTCTTGAGGCTAAAAATCTCAATAGCGATGAGATCAGCCCTGAGCATCTTATGTTATCCATCCTTAAACATGGTGACAACATCGCCAGCAAAGTATTGTCCGAGTTCGATATCAATTATGAATCATATAAGTCTGAATTAGAATACGTAATTCAGGAAGAATCAGGAAACTATAACGAATTTATGAACCAAGGTCCATCAGACTCTGAAGGCGGATACGAAGAAGAAGGAGACAAAGGCCAGTTTGGTTCTAAAAGAGGTACTTCTAAATCCAGAACTCCTGTACTCGATAATTTCGGCCGGGATATTACCAGGCTGGCGGAAGAAGATAAACTTGATCCGATCATCGGTCGTGAAAATGAAATTGAACGGGTTTCCCAGATCCTCAGTAGAAGGAAAAAGAACAACCCAATCCTTATCGGTGAACCCGGTGTAGGTAAAACTGCAATCGTAGAAGGACTTGCCCTTCGGATCATGCAGCGGAAAGTGAGCAGGAATCTTTTCAATAAACGCATCGTGATGCTTGACCTTGCTGCATTAGTAGCAGGCACCAAATATCGCGGCCAGTTTGAAGAAAGGATGAAAGCCATCATGGGCGAGCTTGAAAAATCAAGGGATGTCATTCTCTTCATTGACGAGATTCATACTATCGTTGGAGCTGGTGGTGCAACCGGATCATTAGACGCATCCAACATTTTCAAACCAGCATTATCACGCGGCGAACTTCAGTGCATTGGTGCATCCACCTTGGATGAATACAGGCAACATATTGAAAAGGATGGCGCGCTTGATAGACGATTCCAGAAAGTAATAGTAGATCCTCCATCACCTGAAGAAGCAGAACATATCCTGCATAACATTAAGGCGAAATACGAGGACTTCCATAATGTTTCCTACTCTGACGAAGCAATCAAAGCTTGTGTCAAATTAAGTGACAGGTATATCAGTGATCGGTTCTTGCCGGATAAAGCTATTGATGTACTTGACGAAGTTGGTGCAAGAGTTCACCTCAAAAATATACATGTGCCTAAACACATTGAGGAACTTGAAGCCCAGATTGAGGAGATCAAAGAAGAAAAGAACAAGGCCGTCAAGAGTCAGCAGTATGAAAAAGCAGCTGACCTCCGTGACCATGAATCTAAGTTGGTACGCAAACTAGAAAAGGCCAAAGAAGACTGGGAAGAAGAATCTAAAACAAAGAAATTCCCGGTTTCTGAAGATGATATCGCTGAAGTAGTCGCCATGATGACCGGAATACCGGTGAAACGGGTAGCTCAAAGTGAAAGCAAAAAACTGGTGGGCATGACTGATGACCTCAAAAAGGTTATCATCGGCCAGGATGAAGCGATCCTCAAAGTATCAAAAGCTATTCAGCGGAATAGAGTTGGTCTCAAGGATCCATCAAAACCTATTGGCTCATTCATTTTCTTAGGACCAACTGGAGTTGGAAAGACCGAATTAGCCAAAGCACTGGCCAGGTACCTCTTTGATACTGAAGATGCCCTGATCCGGATTGATATGAGTGAGTACATGGAAAAATTCTCAGTGAGCCGTCTGATTGGCGCTCCTCCGGGATATGTAGGATATGAAGAAGGGGGTCAGCTCACTGAAAAAGTTAGAAGAAAACCATACAGCGTTGTGTTGCTGGACGAAATTGAAAAGGCACACCCGGATGTATACAATATCCTGCTCCAGGTGCTTGATGATGGTCAATTGACCGATGGACTTGGACGGAAAGTAGATTTCAAGAATACCTTGATCATAATGACCTCCAACATCGGAGTTCGTCAGCTCAAAGATTTTGGACAGGGAGTAGGTTTTGCTACTAAAGCCCGCCAGGAAGCCGCCGAGGATCTAACAAAATCCGTCATCCAAAGTGCATTGAAGAGGACGTTCAGCCCAGAATTTTTGAACAGAATTGATGATGTGGTGATCTTCAACAGCCTGGATCGTGAGCATATCCATAAGATCATTGATATTACACTATCCGATCTTTACAAGCGTATGGCTACTATGGGCTTTATCCTCAGTCTTACTGACGAAGCCAAGGATTTTGTGGCAGAAAAAGGATTTGACCCTCAATTTGGTGCCAGGCCTTTACACCGGGCGATTCAGAAATACATCGAAGATCCCCTTGCGGAGTTCATTTTAAATGAAAATCCAGCCGAAGGAAGCCATCTGGTTGCGGGGCTTAACAAAGAGTTGCAGGAAATGGTCATTACCCAGGAGATTATGGAAAAAGAAAATACTTGACAAATTCACGATACATAACCTTAGTTTTGTGTCCGGAACCTGATTTTATCAAGTTATTGTATTATCCTGTTTCATTATTGCGTAATCACCTTTTCACAGAAGGAACTACCCCTATTCTTTCTTTTATCCCTAACCTAAAGTAAATCATCCTTGGCTAAACGATTTTCCAACAATTACCCTTCTTCTAAACAAGACGACGCTAAATTTCAATTTAAGATCAATGCTGATATACGCGTACAGGACATTCGTCTGGTAGGTGATAATCTTGACGATGTCAGTAAAATAGCCGGGAGGGAAATCGAACCTGGTATTTATCCTACCCGGGTAGTCAGAGGATGGGCAGAGGAAATGGGTCAAGACCTGGTGATGATATCCCCAAACGCCGATCCACCGGTTTGCCGCATCATTGAATTCAATAAATTCCTGTATAACAAGCGGAAAAAGGAGAAGGAAATCAAAGCCAATACCTCCAAAACGGTGATTAAAGAGATTCGTTTTGGTCCGAATACCGATGAGCATGATTTTGAGTTTAAAACCAAACATGCCCAGAAATTCCTGGAAGAAGGGTCAAAAGTGAAGGCATATGTCCATTTCAGGGGCCGGACCATCGTTTTTAAAGAACGCGGGGAACTCCTCCTGCTCAAG
>DASXWI010000043.1:0-3076 GCA_036503755.1 Saprospiraceae bacterium
CCTCCATCAAAAGCGGCATTGAAAAATGCAGAAAGCTTGATAGCGAGTGTAAAATCCAACTAATTCTTAATGGTTGCCCGCTGATTTAGCAATCGATTGGAATGTTGGATTCGGAACGGAGTCTTCTCCCATTGAATGACGTGGCATTTCAATAAAAAACGTTGTCCCTACCCCTTTCTCGGTTTCAAAATAGATGTGACCATCGAAGGATTGTATGATATCAGAGCATATCGCCAGGCCCAATCCCATGCCAGAAGATTTTGTCGTAAAGTTGGGATAGAAAACTTTATCCTTCATATGATCATCAATCCCGATCCCGTTATCATGAATGGAGATGATGACTTGATCATCCGTATAACTTAGTTTAATATGGACCAATCCTCTTCTTGTCTTCGGGATTGACTGAATAGCGTTCTTAACGATATTATTAAATACACGGATCATCTGGCTTTTATCCGCAAAGACAAACAAATCATTAATAGGTACCTGCAGTTGAATATCCATGTCTTCACGTTTCCGGAAAAGGTCATGTACGCTGGCAAGTACATCATTGATGACAAAGACTTCATTTAATGCCTGAGGCATTTTAGCATAGCTTGAAAATTCAGAAGCAATATGAGTCAGGTTGTCAATCTGCTCAATCAAGGTCTTACTGACGCGTTTGATCATAGCAGGCAAATCTGTGTCTTCCTCCCTTGATGCTGCATTCTGTAAATACTGAATGCTGAGTTTCATGGGTGTCAGAGGATTCTTAATTTCATGAGCTACCTGTTTGGCCATTTCTCTCCATGCTGTGTCTCGCTCTGTTTGTGCAAGCATCATAGCACTTTCATCAAGCTTGGTTACCATGGCATTGTAGTCCTGGATGAGTTCACCCACTTCATCATCTATATTCCAATGAATGGTTTCATTCTTCTTGCCAAGCCTTATTTTTTTAAGCTTCTCACTCAGTTGGCCGACAGGGCCTGTGATAGACCTACTCATAAAGACAGCAATACCAATTGCAATCAGGAATATAAAAACATAGGCATTAAGTAAGATCATAAGGAAGCCAGACCCAGGATCTCCTCCTTCACTACCGGAAGGAAACAAGTCTGTCAATTCAATGTAGCCTGACTGTACTCCCCCGTTATGTATGGATACATAACCGACATCATTTAACCGGCGGGGATTCCCTTCACGAATATGCATACCAGAAAGGTAATAGTCCCTTGAACCAGCATCCAGGATCATCTTTGGTAGAAAACCCATTTTGACAGAAATCTGCTGGATATTACTTCCCGGATTATCCTGTTGGTTGATGAGATTACCCTCAGGATCATAAATTTTATTCGAAGCACTATTGACCACGGCGATACGTGATGCTTGCTTCATATTATCATTCCATGATTTCAATTCCGGCGATAAAGATTGTCTAAAATTAGCAGCAATATTTCTGAGTCGCTCATCATAGCGACGTATTTCATCTGCACGACTATTGGAACGTATGTAGTACACAGTAAGCAGACCGACTATAACAAACGTCATAATAATAATGATAGCAACGGCCAATTGTATTTTGTTTCTCAAAGAGGGCCGTGGAGAAATGGTGAGTTCCATATTTTTTGGAAGGAAACCAAACATGGCATTCAACCAGGAGAGAATAAATAAAAGAAAACTGAAAACCGTAAATATTAAAGAGAACAATGAAACGACTTGGTTTACACCTTCCACTTTCTTACCAATCAGGATTACTCTATCGCTATTGTCCCGCATAGCTATATCCGTACGGTCATTGCCTGACGAAAATTCATAGAATGTCCCTCTTTCCATTCCTGCACTTTGAGGGAAAACAAGCGCATAATCATATCGATTTGCAAAAACAAGTTGCCCTTCCTGGTAAATTCCAAGGCTATATTTCTTAGGAAGATGAGGTAACCACTCTAGTATAGCTTCTTCTGTTTTTCCAAGATTTCCTGGAGCTGTTTGAATAATTTCAGCCCTTGTATCCCTTTCAAAATCCCTTTGATATTTGTATAAAACAAGTGCTGTCAATGATGAGATCGCGACAAGCCAACTCATCACCCAAATAACTGATTTATTCCCCTGTTCTATGTACAAATCAAGCAAGGTCATCAATATAAATACACCCAGATAGAATCCTACGAAAGGAATATCAATTTTGATAAGATATATCAACGGCAGGCTGACAACACCTGCGAACAACAACGCAATCATGCGTTCATAAAAATTTGTCGTGTAAAAAATAGCGCGCGTGACAATCTGAAATGAAAAAGTAAACACCCCCATCACAATAAGGCCACATGCAAGGATGGATAGAAAATGATGGATGTCAAATAATGAGATTTCGCCCAGGTCTAGCCTGAAATTACTTTGTCCTACAACTTGCCTCAATATCCAGGCGGTAAGACCGCTCATCATGATCACAACGAGATAATGGGCAAATGTCATTAACCTGTCTGACCACCGGTTGGTAACAATAACCGTTGAAGCTGCCTGGCTCCCAGGTAATTCCCGGTTGTAAATTTTGCTGGCCATGGAACATAACCAAAGAAACAAAGTGCTATCAATAAGTAAATCGGCAGTGGAATAAGGAAATACAATATTCTGAATGATCGGGCTAAGTAGCGAAAGCTGATCGAAAAAATCCTGGTAGGGAATAAATAAGGTTGCCATTCTGAAACCCAACACTCCAGACATCTGGAGCAGAACCTTATTGATATGCGATACTTTTTGTTCTGGCCTTTGATTGATCCATACAATCCATGCCATGCTCAAAGACCAGAAAACAACAATGCACAATACCAGGATGACGGTTTGCATGAAAAAAGAAAACTCCTTACTTAAAAGTTGCAAATGGGCAATTGGTGAACCATCAATACTTCTGATGAGGGTCGCATCATCAGGTGATGGATGACCAAATTTATAAGGTGTGACACCTATACTGAATGCTTGCTCTTCAGCAGGACGAATTGGAATCTTGAAGTAAACCTGCAACAAGTCCTGGCCGTCAGCAATCTCGGTTTTCTTTACATAGTAGTCCTGGATATGATCACTTTTGACACAAGGGATATTG
>DASXWI010000044.1:0-4134 GCA_036503755.1 Saprospiraceae bacterium
GGAGGATGCAGGAAAGTCACCACCCTGGGCATCATGAACAATTTTCTATTGGTTGATGCCACCGATATCCTTTTGGAAGAAGATGTATTCAAATGGAATCTTTCCACACAACGTTGGGATGGGTTCGTGACCTATTTCCCCGAGGGACCTGATTACATCGATGTCTTTGCAAGTGATGGTATTAATTTATACATGGGTGGTTCATTTACCAATTTCGAAGGCGAGAATGGGGATTACATCGTTCGTTTAGAGGACCCTATTATATCATCAACTAATGGAAAAAACAGTAACGGTTATACTTCACTCCAGGTATTTCCAAATCCCACTGAGGACATCATTCAATTTGAATTTGAAGATTGTCATTCAGGATCGCACCTGGTCACCATGACAGATGCGACTGGAAGTACTGTGCTGAAAAAAGAAACAGAGGATTGCACAGTGGATATTTCTTCCCTGGGTGCAGGTATGTATTTTATAATAGTGGATAATAATGTACATCGCAGCGTTGGTAAGATAACTATACAGCGATAGAGAAAGGCGAAGGCTGAGACTAAGACTAACCCTTAACCTTCTAATCTCCTAAGCCTATAATCCTATAAGCTTTATAAGCCTTCAGCTTTCCTGCATCCACGGATTAAACATCTTCTCATACCCCACCTTCGTTTCCGGTCCATGTCCGGGGTAAACAATGGTTTCATTTGGCAACACAAACAATTGCTCGCGTATACTCCTCAATAATGTTTGATGATCACCTCCAGGCAAATCGGTTCGTCCTATACTTTCATAAAACAAAACATCTCCCCCGATCACCCATCCATCCGCTTCGTTATAAAAACAAATACTGGCAGGAGAGTGACCGGGTGTAAATAACACTTTCATCTTATGTCCATCCAATAACACCTCATCTCCTTCTGCTAAAAATGAATTTGGTTTTGGTGAAGGTTCATACGGGACACCATACATCCCCGCGACCGTCATTCCCGCATCCAACACAGGCAATTCGCCTTTGTGTATTTCCAAACCAAGGTTCCAGGTCTTTGCAACAAAAGCATTTCCCAGGATGTGATCGATATGGCAATGTGTATTGATTAACCTAACTGGTTTCAATGCATTGTCTTTAATAAATGTTGCTAACTCAATGCGCTCATTCTGATCAAAACATCCCGGATCGATGATGATGCACTCACCTGAAGGAGCTATAATGACGTATGTGTTTTCTTCGAAAGGATTGAAGGTGATGCTGTGAACCTGCAGACTCATTTTTTTGTGTTGTGAATGCAAATATGAAGATAATTACCTACCTCATGCTCTCACACATGCCCTTCTGCAGTCTGACGTCTGATATCTGGTGTCTTTATTCGGTTTAAATGGTTAATTGGTTAAATGGTTATGTGTGGGTGTGCGTATGGGACATGCTCTCACACATGCCCTTCTGCAGTCTAGCGTCTGATATCTGGTGTCTTTTTGTTAAATGGTAAACGTTAAATGGTAAGTAGACATGAGGAACATAATTGCTCGCACTCATCTACAGTCTACAGTCTGGCATCTGGCGTCTGATATCTGGCATTCCATTAATTATTTACATTCGCACAAATATTTATCGCATATGAAAAATTCGCTCCTTTCCTTGCTTGCTGTAGCCCTGATCTACCTTTCCGCCTGCAAGCAAGACAACAATACCCCAGCTACCCTTACAGCCGAACAACAGGAAGCACAGACATTCCTAGATAACTACTCTAAAGAATACGCCAAACTCTACTACGCTTCCGCTGAAGCCGCCTGGAAAACAAATACCGAAATCAAGGAAGGAGATACACTCAACGCATACAACTCCCGCATTGCCGATGAAGCACTTACTGCATTTACCGGAAGTGTGGAAAACATCGAACAGACAAAGAAATACCTCGCACAGAAAGATAAACTCACTCCACTGCAGGTACGCCAACTGGAATATGCGCTTTACCTGGCTGGCAGTGATCCACAAACCGTAGCTGACCTGGTCAAAGAAAAAATCAAAGCCTCCATCGCCCAAACTGAAAAACTGTTTGGCTTCAATTTCAAACTTGACGGCAAACCAGTAACCACTAATGATCTCGACAACATCCTCAAAACCGAAACCGACTTAGCTAAGCGACTTGCTGCATGGGAAGCCAGCAAAGAAGTTGGCAAAGAACTTAAAGACGGTCTTGTCAACCTTCGTCGATTAAGAAATGAAACCGTGAAAGCATTGGACTACCCGGATTATTTTTCTTACCAGGTTTCTGACTACGGACTTTCTACCCCGGATATGATGAAGATGATGGAACGCCTCAACGAGGAATTACGTCCACTCTTCCGCGAACTACATACCTATGCCCGCTACGAATTAGCTAAAAAATACGGTGTCAAAGACATACCTGATTATCTGCCTGCACATTGGCTTCCAAATCGTTGGGGCCAGGATTGGAGCCCGATGATCGATGTGGAAGGACTTGATATAGATGGAATCCTTGCTAAAAAATCACCCGAATGGATTGTAAAAGAAGGTGAAGCCCTATATACAAGTATTGGCTTTCCTCCATTACCTGAATCCTTCTGGACTAAATCAAATCTCTATCCTTATCCTGTTGATTCAACCTTAAAGAAAAACAATCATGCCTCTGCCTGGCATCTCGATCTCAACACAGATGTACGCAGCCTGATGAGTGTTGAACCAAATGCAGAATGGTTTGAAACCTCAAATCATGAACTCGGGCATATCTATTATTATATATCCTATTCCACACCAGAGGTACCTATCCTATTGCGCAACGGTGCAAACCGCGCTTTTCATGAAGCACTTGGTAGCCAGATGGGCATGGCCGCTATGCAAAAACCATATCTTGTTGGTCGTGGCCTCGTACCACCTGATGCCAAAACAGATTCCATTCAAATCCTCTTGAAAGAAGCGTTGAACTTCGCTGTCTTTATTCCTTTCGCTGCAGGAGTGATGAGTGAATTTGAAAAAGCACTATATGCTGACAATCTCCCACCGGAAGAGTTCAATAAAAAATGGTGGGAACTTGCTAAAAAATACCAAGGCATCGTACCTCCTTCAGATCGTGGAGAAATGTATTGCGATGCTGCCACCAAAACACACATCAACGATGATGCTGCTCAATACTATGACTATGCGCTTTCCTATGTGATTCTGTTCCAACTTCACCAACACATCGCTGACGAGATACTGCATCAGCCACCAACAGCTACCAACTATTTCGGCAATAAAGACATTGGCGCATTTATCAGCAAGATGATGTCCTATGGTGCCACACGTGACTGGCGTGATGTGATCAAAGAAGCTACGGGAGAAGAAATGAATGCAAAAGCCCTCGTTCAGTACTTCGATCCGCTCATGCAGTGGCTGAAGGAGCAGAATAAAGGGAGGAAGTATACGATGTAGTATGGCACTGCCTTTCAGACAGTAAGAGAGTGAGAGAGTGAGAGAGTGAGAAGTGTGGGTGTAAGGTAGCTCATGCCTCCCCGTGGTTGCTGAACTGTAGCACATGGCTGAGTAAAGCAGGTCGAAGTACAAAGGGGGTCGGGGGGTTGTCCTCTTTCTAGCGCACTACCCACACTCTAGACCCGCACCTCTTACTATCTTACTCTCTCACTTTCTTGCTTTCTTTACAGATATGAAATCTCCATGCCGGTTATTTATATTGTTTGTGCTGACAGCAATCAGCACATCTGCAATTACTCAGAAGCAAGATCTTGCTCTCAAACACATTGATGACAATACCGGAGTCTATGCCGACGCCGCCATGCAGATCTGGAATTTCGCAGAGCTTGGATACCAGGAAACACAATCATCTGCACTACTGCAGAAAATACTCAAAGAAGCAGGATTCAAAATAACATCTGGTGTCGCCGGAATGCCAACAGCTTTCATTGCGGAATATGGGAGTGGTAAACCTATCATAGGAATCCTCGGTGAATTCGATGCTTTACCGGGCCTTTCACAAGCTGCTGTACCAGAAGAAAAACCTATCATACCAGGTGAGCCAGGTCATGGCTGCGGACATCACTTGTTTGGAGTAGGATCCGCTGCTTCAGCAATAACTGTAGCAGAATGGTTATCAAAAACAAAAACGCAGGGCACAATTCGCTTTTATG
>DASXWI010000045.1:0-6676 GCA_036503755.1 Saprospiraceae bacterium
ATCTGAGATGTGCATAAAGACATCATATGCAATGACGGACTTGAAAGGAGCACTTTCGTTTTCACCGATGTATTGATCCAACAGGGATTCAATCCTTTCTATAGATTGTTTAAGGCCATCCGGACCAGGTGCTTTGAAGCCACCTGTGATGGGGGCACCTTTCAGACGGATTTCTGAATAATCAAACTTGATCTGGTTTCTGAAATATTCATTATACAAGGAAGGATGATGGCAGTATGAACTTATCAATACCTTCACAGCTTCAGACCAACCTTCGATTGAATCTGGTATTGAATATGATTTTACTTTGTTGCTGCGCTTGTAGAGTGGTGGTAGCTGGCTTACAAATTTATTTTTCAAAGAGACACCTAAGCCCGTTCCCGAAAGCAGTACAAAAAATCCTTTATTAAATACATCAGGAGCGTACGCGTATGTGGTGCAGCAATTGTATATTTTAGAATTGTTACGAAGGATCTGCTCTTCTCTGAACTGAAGGTTACGTTGGGAAGCAAGAAATTCTTTGTGGTAATAAGCTTCAGAAACTTCTTCCAGAAGTGGATCGACAATGCTTCCGTATTTCATTCGGTGTGTATTCAACACCTTGTCGCAAGCTTCTTCCCATGTTTCATATCGACCCATGATCGGGTCCCATTTCAGGTAATCACTATATAGCTTTAATTGAGATAAAAATTCTTTGCCTTTATCCATGGGGGAAGGAATATATTTTGTCATTAAAAGATGTCATCCATCGGTATTTTCCTACCGGGGGGGACAAATGTACATATTAGGAATAATCATCATTAAAATAGCTTGTTGAAATAGGCCCCTTAGCAGGCGCCTTAACATTTGTTAAGCGAATGGCCGGTTTGAATAAAAATTTTGTAAAGTTCTAATAGTCAAGTGTGTGCAAAACGCGTTTTGGAGCCTTGTGATCGTGGAAAAAAAGTGGATATCTTTTTTAGCTAATGCTTGCGTTCCAGACCACGGCGCGTCTGGAGGTCAAACCTGTATTAAAAGTCTTTTATTCACCCTGTTAAGGTGATGGATTGTAAATCATTGAGTTGTGGTTTTTTGTAACCTAATGCCGTCCTTAAGGGGAGTCTTCTCATAAAGTAATTGACTTAGGTCTGCCATAAGGGAGATTCCATACATTTACATACAATGTGCAGGGTAAAACACCGCATTGATGGAAAGCAAGTTTAATTTTCAAGATTATTGGAACGATTGGATTGACAAACTCATTCCCTGGCTCCTGACCCATGGAATAAGGATCATACTCCTGATTATCGTTGCCTATGTTTTCAATTTCCTGGCCAGGCGATTGATCATTAAGATTATCCATGTATCGGTGACAGCAGATTATCATCATTCAATTGAAGCGGAAAAGAAGAGAGAAAAGACCCTTATTCAGATCTTCACCTGGAGTGCACGGGTATTTATAGTAATTCTGGTTTTCATGTTGATTTTAAATGAATTTGGACTTCCTGTTGGTCCAATGATAGCTGGGGCAGGAATCCTTGGCCTGGCCGTTGGTTTTGGAGGTCAATACCTGATTCGTGATTTTATCACCGGCTTTTTCATGATTCTCGAAAATCAATATCGTATCGGGGATGCCGTGAGCCTCGATAACACGCATGGGATCGTAGAGAATATCAGCCTTCGCATGACCACCTTGAGAGATCTCGATGGTACACTTCACCATGTGCCTCATGGGGATGTCAAACGTGTGGCCAATTTATCGATGGACTTTGCGCGGATCAATTTGAATGTCAGAGTCACTTACACTACACAACTTGAGCATGCCATTGCTGTGATTAATAAAACCGGCCTTGAACTCGCTTCAGATCCACGTTGGAAAGCTTTGATCACGAAACCCCCTGCTTTCCTCCGCGTCGATGATTTTCTTGAATCGGGAATTGTCTTAAAAATTCTGGGAGAAACCGTTCCACTCAAGCAATGGGAAGTCACCGGGGAATTGCGCAAACGCATCAAAGTATCTTTTGAGAAAGAAGGAATCGAAATGCCATCTTTGAAAAATATAGTGAATCCTTTCAACAATGAAAGTGGAACGAATCCATAACTCTATACGTATGCCAAAAAATCTCTTATTTGTCTTTTCGCTCATGTTTTTCCTTTGGAGTAGCTGTAAACAACAAAGTACAACAACGGAACCTGAAGACTTGAATCATTTAGCTGAGCAATACGTTCGACTTGCACTTGTCATTGGTCAATATGACGAACCTTTTGTAGACGCTTATTATGGACCTGATTCATTAAAGCCTATAACGCCGAAAACTGCCGTTTTTCCAAAAGACAGCATTCTCAATGAGGTACGTTTATTAAAAGCAAAAGTGGATCAGATTGCTTTGACGGACAGCACAGCTGCAGATGGACAACGTGCAGGATGGATTGCCGACCAGTTGATTTCCTTTGACAGACGTATCCGTATTTTTTCAGGTGAGTTTGTTTCGTTTGATGAAGAATCAAGAGATTTATTTGGTACCTCCGCCCCAGTCTTTAATGAAGAGCACTATAAACGACTGGTGGCTGAACTGGATAAAGCTCTTCCCGGAAATGGTTCAGTGCCGGAACGATTCCAGGCTTTAGCCAACCGGTTTATTATTCCAAAGGAAAAACTCGATACTGTTTTCAGGGCTGCCATAGCCGAATGCCGTAAGCGGACATTGATGCATTACAAGTTACCTGAGAATGAAGACTTCAAACTTGAGTTTGTCACCAACAAATCATGGAGTGGGTACAATTGGTACAAAGGAAATTACCAAAGCGTCATCCAGATCAATACGGATCTCAATATTTTCATAGACCGTGCGATTGATGTAGGCAGTCATGAGAGTTATCCAGGACACCATGTATACAATATGCTGCTTGAAAAGAATTTATACAGAGATAAGGGACTTGTTGAGCTTTCGGTGTATCCTTTGTATAGCCCGCAATCATTGATTGCAGAGGGGAGTGCGAATTATGGTATCGATGTGGTCTTTCCGGGAAATGATAAAGTCGATTTTGCCAAAGAAGTATTGCTTCCATTGGCTGGAATAGATACAACTGGGATAAGCCTGTATTTCCATGCGCTGGCTACCAAAGGTAAATTAAACTATGTCCGCAATGAAGTAGGCAGAGGATTACTTAACGGCAGTATGTCAGAGGATGAAGCCATGCGCTGGCTTGAGGAGTATGGCTTGTACAACAAAGAAACTGCGGTGAAATCTATAGCTTTCATCCGTGGACAACGTAGCTATGTCATCAATTACAATCATGGCATGGACCTTGTGAAAGCATGGGTAGAAAACCAGGGAGGTACAGATTCTGAAAAGCGGTGGAAGATTTTTGAAACGTTGTTGAGTGGACAGATACGGATCAACGAAATCGTAGAGATTCCTAAGTGATGACAATGAGAGAAAGTGAGACAGTAAGAAAGTAAGAAAGTAAGAAAGTAAGAGTGTGAGAGTGTGATCGAGTGATAGTATGATTGTTAAGCTTAGGTACAACCTAAGCTTAACGAAAGCATCAAATAACAAGATCTTTGATTACCCATCTGCCTTTCTGCCCTTACGCCCTTCTGCTCTTTTACAATTCGATGTCTTGCAAATAGAAAGCAAGATCTCGAGGTTTATATCCTATCTTCAAACCCTTATGGAATCAATCTTTACACCTCTTCTCATTCTACATATTATCGCTGGAGCGACCGGGCTTATCAGTGGAACAATCAATCTGATCCGCCGAAAGGGAGATAATCTACACAGGTTTGTTGGAAAGATCTTTGTCAATACGATGTTGCTGGCCGGATTTTCAGCCATTGTACTTTCCATTCTTCATCCTAATTATTTCCTGACCATTGTCGGTGTGTTTACGATTTACATGGTGAGCACCGGGTATAGGTATATCAGGCTTAGATTGAATGAAGTGGATAATGATCCAAAAGCCCTTGATTGGCTGCTGACCTTTGGCATGGGACTCGCTGGCGTTTTGTTTTTAGTTTATGGTGGTAAAGCTTTGATTGCCGGAAATTTTTTTGGCAGTGTATACATTGTTTTTGGTTTCTTCGGCCTGCTTTTCGTCAGGGCTGACCTGATCAATTACCGCGGCAAATCAAAAGACAGGAATTATTGGCTCATGGCTCATCTTCAACGTATGACCGGTGGATACATAGCTGCCCTGACAGCTTTCCTTGTAGTCAATTCAAATTCACTTCCTTTTCCAATCCCAGGTGTTGTGTATTGGCTATTGCCAACAGCAGTATTGACCCCGATGATCGTCCTGTGGTCCAGGAGATACAGGCTCCAGGCACGTGAGAGAGTAAGAGAGTAAGACAGTCAGAGAATAAGACAGTAAGACAGTCCGCTTCGCTGATGTTTCTCAACAATTGAATAGAGATCGCTTTCAAGATGATCTCAATTTTCAGTTGACAAGGCCTTTCTGCCGTTCCGCCCTTCTGCCTTTTCTGCCCAATTATCCCATGAAAGGGGATCGTTTGCTTCGCAAACGAGGGGTTATAATCATATTATTGCATATTCTAATAAGTTTTCTTTACTTAGCACTTCATTCAGAGCAGCCCCACGGGCAGCCCTCTTGAATATTTCCGTCTCTAACTTAAGTCAACTACACGCTTGTTTTTTGCATTTCTGCTATGGAGGTGCAAGACTGATTGTATCTTAGGTTAAAATCGAATCCAACCCATATGAGAATTTTTACCCCCCTATTGCTAATAGCGCTGATGGCATTCAACCCTCTCTCAGCGGAAGGCACACGCGAGGTTGCCCCGAATGGCTCCATTGTCATCAATGGGAATACCACCACGGACATTGCGGCCCTTCATATCAACCACCCTAACTACAACAACTTTGCCGCCTTCAATGGCACCGATCCGCAAAGCCGTTTATATATCCATGTTGTTGATCCCTCCACGGAGTGTCTCTATCTTGGATTCAACTGGGCACACAACAACGTCACTTCACCCGATCCTCCAAGAATCAATTTCCAATACCAGATCAAGGATCCAAATGGAAATATCGTCTTTGGCCCCGTGACTGTCACCCCGATAGAAGCAAATATCCAGACATGGGCTCAAGGGTTCACCGGCCCAATGCAGATCAATGGCCCTAGCGGGTATAATGCTACCCAGGTAACATCTACGATGCTCAAATCACAGGGCTGGACAGGGAAAGGTGATTATTACATCGAATTCAGGGATGATGAAAACAATGACCTGTTGATTGATTTCTGGGATATCACCGTAGCCGATTGTTCTAGCCCATCTCCGATGCCAAAAACCGGAAGGATTTGGTCCTACAATTGGTCCTTCTTTGCCATCAATGATTTTAATTTTCCCAACAGGCCTTTTAATGGCGCCTTTTATGTCTGCGCTCCTGATCCTGACGAAGAGCACTCTTCGTTTGTAACGAAAATAGATTTCAATCAAAGTGGTTTCCGCCCTGCAGCCTTTAATGTCGCTTTCAATAGTTTCGGAAGTTTTAACACGGGCAATGTAAACGAAGACCGTAAGAGTGTGATGAATACGAACGCGACGCAAGCAGAATATGCTATTTTCTTAAACGATCCAATAGACATATGTGGGACCGCTACCGTAGGTGAAATCAGTATCCAGGGCGTGAGCCGATGCAACGAAGGGGATTATTGTATCAAGTTTACAACCACAAAAGCAGGACAAGTGGACCTGTTACTGGATTTTGATGGACCAGATAATATGTACACTCCCGGTACAGCCGATAGAGTGATTTCAAAAACCGTAATTGCTGATGAAGTAGGGAAACCAACCTGTATACCATGGGATGGTCTTGATGGACTGGGAAATCCATTGCCGGAAAATGTGGGTACTCAAATCCCAATTACCCTTGCCTTTGCTCAAGGTATTTACCACTTCCCGATTTATGATGCAGAGCTTATGACCAATGGCTTTATGATCGCCAGCATCAGGCCTGCTGCAGCAGTGTCACTTTTATTTTATGATGATTCCAATATCAGCGTATCCTCTCTAAGCGGTGAGCCCGCCACACAACTTACAGGTTGTATGCCGCCTTGCCACCGTTGGACCAATTATACAATGCCGAATACCCCTGGTTTTGGAAACCTCCACACCATCAATTCATGGTGGTTTTCACAGCTCATCATCAGGCAGGATGTGTTTTTTCTTCCGGCATTTTACACATGTGCAATTGAAGGCCCTAATCGCTTCTGTTCTGGTGGCACTTCCGAGCTTTCCATTAACCCGGTGGTTAGCCCCGCGGGAGCTGAAAGCCCGCAAATATTTTCTACAAATTGGTCAGGCCCTGGTATCGTAGGTGATGTTACCGGCAGTTCGATTACAATTAATGAGGGAGGAACTTACTCTGTTACTACACGGTGGATAACCAACCTTGGAGATACCTGTGAGACTTCTTGTGAATACGAAGTGACAGTAGATCCACCAAAAGAAGATGAAATTGATACGTTGATTGTCCAGGGAGAAACGATCGAAATAAATGGAGAAACGTTCAGTGAAGGAGGCACATTTATTCAAAACCTCACTACAGGTGAAGGATGTGATTCCGTCCTTACCATCAATATCATCATGCTCAGCACGGTGATCCATTATGATATGAATGACTGTGAATCCAATATGGACTATGGAACGCATATGGATTATTCTGAGTTCATC
>DASXWI010000046.1:0-5918 GCA_036503755.1 Saprospiraceae bacterium
ACTTTGACCGATGATATGACTGACGAAATCATGGGAGACATGATCAGCCTTGGGGCAAAGACAGACAAACTGGCCGCATCCTATTACGGTAAAATTAAAAAGGCTGCCGGCGTAAAAGCAGCTGCCCAGTTTTTGCAATTAGAATCTTATATCAACAGTTCGATTCGCGCTGCTATCCTCGAAGAAATTCCATTTATCGGTGAACTTGAAGACTAAACGTCTTTATGTCCAGAAATATGAAAGCCACTGTAGTATGCAGTGGCTTTTTTTTTACGAATTTATCCAAGGCACAATTCGTTATCCATAAACACATCCGATAGACCGACGTTAACTTAGAAATTGACACATCATGAATAGAATTGCTTTTGGCTTCTTCCTGTTATCTTTTGTGCTTTGGAACCAAGATCTGTTGGCCCAATGGCCTATGGACTTAACCTCCCCAAAAGGTGTTTTTATCACAATCTATCAACCTCAATTGGAATCTCTGGAGGGAAATCACCTTAAAGGAAGGTCCGCTTTTGCCGTTAGGGAGAATCCCGATTCGGAAGTGATATTCGGCGTATTGTGGTTTACCGCCACCATGATCACCGACAGGGACAACCGGATGCTTACACTGGAAAGCATCGTCATTGACAATGTGAAATTCCCTGATGTCGAAGATCAAACCAAAATCGCTCAATTCAAACAATTGCTTGAAACGGAAATACCCAACTGGGAAATCACTGCAAGCCTTGAGGAAGTTACCGCTGGCATTGAAAATCAAAAGCAGATTTCCACCAATGAAGAATTGAAAAACGATCCACCCGTCATCCATTATGTCGAAAAACTCACCACCCTTGTTTTGATTGATGGCGAACCAAAGTTGCAAGATGACAAAAACTTAAAAATGAAACGGGTAGTCAACACACCGTTCCTTATCGTGCAGAATCCTGATGATCAAAAATATTATCTCTATGGTGGTAAATTCTGGTATACATCAGCAAGCATGAAAGAAGGCTGGGAATCGATAACCACACTGCCTAAAAGGATTTCAACATTAAATAATGAAATCAAAAAACAGGAAAAAAAGTCCGATACTAATAGTGATGCAGAATCAACGACACCAGCAACGATACTCGTTTCTGTAGAACCTGCTGAATTAATTCAGTCAGAAGGTAAAGCTGAATATGCCAGCATCCCAGGTACAAACCTGCTTTATGTATCCAATTCAGAAGATGATATTTTCAAAAATGTAAACGACCAGAAGTATTATGTCCTCATATCAGGACGTTGGTATGCATCTGCAGAGTTGACGGGCAAATGGACATACGTTGCTGCAAATAATCTGCCTGAAGATTTTAAAAACATTCCTGAAGGATCTGATAAGGATAATGTCCTGGTGAGTGTACCGGGTACCGCCGCAAGTAAAGAAGCGATCATGGACGCACAGATCCCCCAGACTGCAGCAGTTGATCGTAAAACAGCAACTTGTACCGTAAACTATGACGGTGAACCAAAGTTTGAAAGTATAGAAGGTACATCATTAGACCTTGCGATGAATACGGCAAGCACCGTCATGCGGGCAGACAACAAATACTACAGTGTTGAAAATGGTGTTTGGTTTGAATCTGACAATGCAACAGGGCCATGGACAGTCAGTGAATCAAGGCCTGATGACGTGGAAGATATTCCGGCGAGTTCCTCAGCTTACAATACCAAGTATGTCTATGTCTATGATTCAAGTCCGGATGTAGTCTATGTTGGCTATACTCCAGGTTATATGGGATGTTATGTCTATGGTCCAACAGTTGTTTATGGAACCGGATATTACTATAATCCCTGGTATGAATCGTATTATTATCCTCACCCATACACGTATGGATTTAATATGCATTACAATCCATGGACTGGATGGAGTATGGGATTCCATTATAGCTCCGGGTACTTTTCCTATCATAGCTATGGATATGGTGGGTATGGTGGATACTGGGGACCACCAATGTATCGGCCACCTTATTATCCACCATACCATGGAGGCATGTATGGCGGAAATGGTCCAACCTATGTACATCATAACAGGGACATCAATTTTGACAACTCCAATAATATCTATAATCGCAGAAATGATGTGACAACAAACGATATAAATCGTGGTAACCGAGATATAGCAGGAACCAGACCTGCTACACAGCCGTCTACAGGACAAAGACCGTCTGCAGGGCAAAGACCATCTACTCAACCGTCTACAGGACAGAATAAACCTGTAGCTCAGCCCTCAATACAACCAAGACCTTCCCAACCATCAACAGGGCAGCAACCAGCGCCGCAACCAAGACCCCCTATGAATCCTGCAGATGCCCCTACTAGGCAAACACCCATTCAAAGCCCATCTCATAACAATGTCTATGCTGATCAAAATGGCAATGTATATCAACGGCATGACAATGGCAGTTGGGATCAACGCAACAATAACCAATGGCAATCCGCACAACAACCTATTAATATGAACAATGCGTATCAAAACCGTGCACGCAGTGATTCAGCTAACCGCAGCTATCAGCAAATGAACCATGGAGGAAATATGGGTGGTGGCAGCAGGTCATCAGGTGGTGGTGGATCGCGAGGTGGTGGTGGCGGAAGAAGAGGATAGATTATTGATACTCTTGTTTTTTCCTTCCTGCTTTCCCTAATTTCACAAATGGAGGTGTAAACAACATGGCCCCGATTTCAAATCCGGAACCATTATTATCTGTAAACTCCTGACCGTATGTAAAGGCGAAAGTAGCATTCGGACTTACGTCATAACGCAATCCTACTTTATATTCAGGCAGGGTTCCTGTCTCCCCTTCCGTGCCAAATACTTCTCCAACACATGAAAATTTCGGACCCCATGGATTATAGGCTACACGCGTCGAATACGTGAACGCCCATGCTGTCGTTTCTTCCGGTCCAAAATTTCTGGTCAGGCTCGCACCAGGCATGATGTCCCAGGAAAGTTTGTTATCAAAAAAAGGAATCGTTATTGGTGCATTCATCCAATATGTTTTGAAAGCGTCTTTTTCCCTCAGCTCAGGATCAATCGTTCCTGGAAATGTCCCTGTGCCTACTTTAACAGCAAAGCCTCCGTTTTGCATTCTATTCTCATAAATCATATACTTGGCATAGAACGAAGTGGAATAGCCATCATCTGTTTTACTATCCTTATCCGAATTATACAAGTATGCGGCCATGGTAAACTCCCATCTGGGTAAGAGCGAAAAAGTGTTCATCAACATTGAACTTCGTTCTCCAAAGGTCGGAATGATCGTCATGACTCCATGCGGTTTAGACAACCAACTATCTGAATTGAATTGCTGCGCAGAGATATGAACTTTAGACAAACAAATAAAAACAATTAGGATTATGATTCTATTGGGGTTTATCGAAAGTTGATGGCTTTTATAATTTCCCATAATCAAACTGATTCTATAAGCTGAAGAAAAATACCGAATATAGGTTGGACCTCAGGCCAAATTCAATGATGTATGCATTTTTCTATTCCATGCAATTAAATCTGCTACGTTAATCTACTCATTGGACTCCATTGCGGATTAGTTGAAAGAATATTTCATACTGAATTGAATTCGATCGGCCGTGCCATCGGCGCCACTGATATCTTCTCTCAGTCCATGTAAGTATTCTATCCCGGCAAACGCTTTTTCAGTAAAATGCCAGAGTAAATTGACCGCAAGGTAGCTGACGTTGCTTACGTCGTTTAAAGGTTGACCAGCGGTGTTATCTTCTGATCCCTGGTTATAGACAGCCAGTGAAGAAAATTTATCACTCCATGCGTGATACAATCCCGCAGTTGCTCCAAGACCAGTTAAAGCTTCAAGATCTCCATTGGCATCTAGTCCTGCAGATAATCCTCCCCTGTATCGTCCGGCACCAGGTCCATAAACCACCTGGTAGATGAAGTAATCACGCTTTCCAAAATTGAGTTGCCCTGATAAGTTACCTCCGAAAAGATTGATATCGGCATTGTCTCCGGTATCATATCGATACCTGAGTTGGGCAGCGAAGGCAGACAATTGGATGTGGCCCCACTTTTCTGTGATCCTGTATCGAGCGGTCAAGTCAGGATAAGGGCTTTCAAATTTTCCGGCTTCAGCGGGTTGTTGAGCATTTGTACTTGGTTCCTCCAAAGCCAACGCTAGGTAGGAATGTTCTCCAAAAGATTTTTTCCACCGTAGCATCGCATGACGTGCAAAAGCATAAGCTGCTGGCTTTTCAAAATCAAGCGTATTTGGAATGATGTTTTCATCCATAAAGTTTGACCACCATTGCCCTGCCAACCATGTGTCGCCTATTTCCAGGAAAGCATGGCGAAAGCGAAAAGCACCATTTGTCCCATAAAAATCACCTTCTACATAAGCCCGCAGTTCACCAACCTTTGAGGGTGTTCTGACATCCATAAAAATCCTTGTCTCCTTGGCATGCAGGTGAGTACTTTGTCCTTCTGATCCATCTGTAGGAATCTTGGAAACATCAAAATAATCCGGTGAAGCGATTGGGCTGAAATCGTGTATCAGATCAAACTTGACATATCCTCCGATTTTCAACCGGGTTGATGTTTTCGGAATTTCCCACCATCCCGGCGGAATCTCAGTCGGTGGTTCAGCAATAGCCTGCCCCGAGACCTGAAGCCAGGTCAAGCTTAAAAGGAATAATAGTATTGATATCCGTTTCATTTCTTTTCAGGCTTTAATTGGTTTGTCCACTGATATCCACACCATCCACTTTCCTTTCGTTGAGAGGTTGGGTTGGCCTGTTGTTCGGGCTGATACGAGAGGACAGTGCATTGATCTGGTCAGCGGTCACTGTCACCATTTCACGTAAAACCAACCATTGTACATTCTCACTGCAAGGTGGTGTTGTTAATGATCCTATATAGTGATATGCGTAATTATCGGCCGGAATTTGGACATTCAAATCCAGCTGTTGATCTTTGACATGATTGGTTTGACCTTTAGCAGCAGGCAGGTTGGCAATGATTTTCGCCAGGTTTGGATTTGCTGTTTTTCCTTCTTTAAATAAAATCCCTAAAACAGCCAGGTTGCCATCATCACTTTGATGAACCATATGCATTTCCATCGGCATATTTTTTCCATCAATGGTGTGTTCACTTGGCGTATGGAAATGAAATTGCTTAAGCATAAATTTTTTGTCGCCAAGAGTCAATGTACTGCCTTCATCAACACTTACCTGGATGGTGTGTCCGTTGTCAATGATGTCTTCCATATGCTCTGTATGGGCAATTTTCATTGATGTCTGCTTATAATCAACATTCCATTTGAGCTCCCCGCTGGCATCCGTTTTGGTTAGGTTGATCGGGGATTGTCCTTTGCCTTCTGTACAAAGGGCATAAGCAGGGCTAAGCGTAGCCCATGCAGTAGGACCAATATCCCCGCCATACCCCCAATGCACAGGCCGGGCAGATGAAGGTGAAGTTTGAACAGAAGTAGAATCTACTTTCTGTAATGGATCGGTGGACTCTTTAGTTTTTTGAGCGCACCCCGTCAGGAAAGGTATAGCTAAGGTGATAGCCATGTACCTAAAGAAATTGTAGTGAGTCATCATAATTAAATTTAAGTTCCAAACAAAATACGTTACATACTGAAAGGGAAAAATGATAAAGTTTTCATTCTTCCATCATTCTTCATTCTTCATTTTTATTTCTTTCCGGTTAAAGTTTCTACAGTAACCTTATTTATTTTCCCTGTGAAATTGTTCTGGCCTTCCTTGTAATCTTCAGAGACGGCGGTTTCACCATCCATCCCTACATCCACGCCTTCATCTGCTGAATAAAAGAAGGGTTGCGTTTTCGGAATCTTTCCTTCACCCACTTTTGCTTCATCCACATACAGGATAGCATTCCCTCCCGAACCAGGTTTTCCACC
>DASXWI010000047.1:0-12003 GCA_036503755.1 Saprospiraceae bacterium
GAGATTATTAAAATAGGGCACACCATCATCCAATCCGTCAGCTTCACTATAAACCCTGAATTCAGTGTAATTGACAATAGGCATATTAAACGTGAAACCAAACAAAACTTTGTTATTGATATTAGCACCATACCCAACATAGATTTCAGATTTACCTCCTTCCAGGTATGAATTTTCATGTTTGGAAACGCTATACCCTGGGCTTAAGAGATAATCTGTTTCGTAAATGCGGTCTTCTTCAAAATCATAGATAGCTCCGGATGTATAAGCAAGACCTTCTTCAAATCCATTCAAATCTGTAGATGCTTTTCCGAATGCATTTTCTCTCCAAGCGTCGGTTATGGACCCTTGAGTAGCACCAGTATAATTCAATTCGCGGCGATACTCTGCCATGCGGTTATAACCAACGGACCAATTGGATGTCAACATTGACCCACCTCCACGACTGGTCAGTACAAAGCCAATATTAGGTAAAGTGAAGATGCCATAATTGCCATTGGTCACACGTGAACGATCATCCGTAAAAAAGGAGGAATAACTATTCGTTTGTCCTCCCATCGTGATGGTGAATTCACTTTTCCAGAATGCACCTATTCCTGCTGGATTAGAACCAATCGCGGATATGTCAGGTCCGATCGCAAACATGCTGTTACCGACGCCAAGATTTCTGGCTGTTCCGATAGGATCAGAGATTGAAAGCCTGTATGCTTCTGTTGCGGTTTGTGCGGAAAGGGAGAAAACAAAAAGATTGGAACAAAAAAAGATGAGACTATATCAGGGCTTCATGACGTCTTGATTTTAGGTGCTGCAGGACAGCACAAACTATCCTGCAGCTTTATGTTTTGATTCTGAAATGGTAAGAGAAGATTATTAACCTCTTCCCCTCGGAGAAGATGAAGAACTGGAGCCACTGCTTCCACCGCTACTTCCACCTGATGATCGGCTACTGCTGCCACCGGAAGGTGAACTATGTCCACCTGAAGAAGGTGAAGATTGCCTTGGTGCATCATAACTCCTTTGGCTTTCACTTCTTTGAGGAGCCGAATGACTTGGTTGATCATTCCCCCTGCTTTCAGAATTACCTCTTGGAGGAGGAGAGTAGCTAGGTCGGTCATCACTTCTGTCATTCGGCCTTGGAGGAGGTGAGTAACTGGGTCGGTCATCACTTCTGTCATCTGGCCTTGGTGGAGTGGAATACCTTGGTCGGTCCTCAGGTCTGTTACCAGAAGGGGGAGTTGAAGGCCTATACTCCCCTGCAGATGGGATATCATTTTGTCTTTCTGCCTGCGGAAATGGTTGGTAACCATTTCCATTTGGAACAGTTGGACGAACTCCACCAGTTGAAGGTCGAGGTTTATCGGTATTATCAACTTGTGGGTCTGGACTTGGAGCTGTTGGCCTTGAAGGCGTTGGATAAGGTTGATACTTATCTACATCCGGTTTGAAAACGGGTCTCTTTGGTCCTGAAGGTGTTTCCTCCCGAGGCAATTCCCTATCCACTGGTATTTGTCTAACAGTACCATCAGCAACATCTTGTTTTACGCCTGTTGGGTTTCCTGGTGTAGGAACTGGTTCAGCAGGTACGTGCCTAACAATACCATCAGCAACATCTTGTTTTACACCTGTTGGGTTTCCAGGAGTTGGTGTAGGATCACCAGGGGTAGGATTACCAGATGGATTTACTTTTCCTGGGAGACCAGGTTGTGGAAGACCATTTGGTCCATCATTCGAATCCGTTACATCAGGTTCTACTGATTTCACATCGGTGCGTACAATACCTGGAAGGGTCTGTGGTCCTCTTGGTGATGCACCTGTATTGCCTGTAGTCCGAGGACCATAATAGTAGTCTCCATGATGGTCACCATAAGGTGGATAATAACCACCACCGCCACCACCGCAATGTCCATATGAAGGATAATACGAGTTGCAATAATTACCATAAGAATAATATCCACCACATCCACCCCAATAGGAGTAGCTTGGGTAGTACCAGCTATTGTATGGATAGTAATAGGGTGCATACCAGGAACCGAAACCAAATCCTATCCCAAAGTTCAGGTAAATACTAGGACCGCCATAGCCATAATAATCATAAGCATAGGGGTCATAATAATTGTAGCCTACATAGATCGGATCATAGAATCCAAATCCTACATAAGGATGATAAAACCGTTTGATTCGTGAGGAATAATAATAATCGTAGTCATCGTAATATTCATACGAATCATCATCATAATAAATGACATCTCCTTCCGGGCTTACAGCCTGGGGATCATCGTACGTATATTTGATTACCGGATCGAAGAGATCGGCATCGTAATAAACGTCATCAAACTGAGCCTTAGCTGGTAAAATAACCGTCAGCAGGGTGACAGCTAAAAGGAAAGATTTCAACACGTAAAATTTCATAGCCACGATTGATTAATGCCGGGTGGCAGAAACTCTCAACATCCGAGTATAAAAGTATTACTTTTACAGCTTCAAAGTAGTTAACGAGAGCTTAAAAAACTGTCACCGCGCTGTTAAATTAGTTGAATACAAATCACCACTATTTCAAGGGTTTATCTGCCATGATGACGCCGTTTGTCGTAAGGAAGTTTCACGTGCTGCAATACTTAAATAGAATTTAACATTACCGCCTCACGGCACTATAAAAGGATCAATGGCAAAGGAAATAACCCCCAGGGCAGATGATTATTCACAATGGTACCTGGATATTGTTCGTAAAGCAGGACTCGCCGATAACTCTGCCGTGCGCGGCTGTATGGTGATCAAACCGTATGGTTATGCCATTTGGGAGAAAATGCGTGATGTTCTTGACGCTGAATTTAAGCGTACTGGGCACGTCAATGCTTATTTTCCATTGTTTATTCCAAAAAGTTTTCTGAGCAGAGAAGCACAGCATGTGGAAGGATTTGCAAAAGAGTGCGCAGTCGTTACGCACCACAGGCTGAAAGCAGATCCAAATGGTGGTGGACTGATCGTGGATCCGGAAGCAAAATTGGAAGAAGAGCTTATCGTTCGCCCTACTTCAGAAACGATTATCTGGAGTACATACAAAGATTGGATCCAATCTTACCGTGACCTTCCTTTGTTGATCAATCAATGGGCAAATGTCGTGCGTTGGGAAATGCGGACCAGGCCATTTTTAAGAACTACTGAATTCCTATGGCAGGAAGGGCATACAGCACATGCTTCACGTGAAGAAGCCGTGAAGGAAGCGCAAATGATACATGACATCTATGCTGAATTTACAGAAACGTGGATGGCGATGCCTGTCATCAAAGGGGTAAAGACAGCCAACGAACGATTTGCAGGAGCTGAAGACACCTATACGATCGAAGCCTTGATGCAGGATGGAAAAAGTCTGCAAGCAGGTACATCCCATTTTCTCGGACAAAATTTCGCCCGCGCATTTGATGTTTCGTTTTTGAATGAGAGCAATCAACAAGAATTGGTGTGGGCTACTTCCTGGGGTGTATCAACACGTCTGGTTGGTGGACTAATCATGACCCATAGTGATGATGAAGGACTTGTATTGCCTCCAAAACTTGCACCATTGCAAGTAGTCATCATTCCTGTACCTAAGCCGGATGCAGCCATCAATGAAGTAGCTGAAAAACTGATGGCAGAACTCAAAGCAAAAGGTATTTCAGTCAAGTATGATGTTGATGAAAAATCAAGACCGGGCTTTAAGTATGCGGAGTATGAAATGAAAGGTGTACCTGTTCGGGTAGCAATTGGTCAGCGTGATCTCGAAAAAGGGCAGGCTGAAGTTGCACGCAGGGATACACGTGAAAAAGAGTTTGTTCCATTGGAAGGACTCGGACGTTTTGTTGAAAAATTATTAGATGACATTCAGCAAAATCTGTTGCTGAAAGCATTACGTTACCGTCAGGAAAATACCCGTGAAGCGGATGATTTTGAAACGTTTACTTCCATCCTTGAAGAGCAGGGAGGTTTTGTATCCGCACATTGGGATGGTACGACTGAGACAGAATTGAAAATAAAAGAGATGACCAAAGCCACGATCCGTTGTATTCCCCTCGATCAGAAAAAAGAAGACGGAAAATGTATTCTGACCGGGAATAAATCAACAGGAAGGGTTCTTTTTGCCAAAGCATATTAATCACCATTTAAAAACAACCAATCATGTCATTTGAAATAGAAGGGAAACTTCACAAAAAATTTGATAAAGAGCAGAAATCCGGCACGTTTCAAACCCGGGAATTTGTGCTCCTGGATGAATCCACTCAATATCCACAATATGTAAAATTTCAACTTGTCCAGGACCGTTGCGAGATCATCGATGGTATCGATGAAGGTGCTGTCGTCAAAGTATATTTTGACTTGCGCGGCCGCGAATGGCAAGGGAAATATTTCACTAACCTCCAGGCATGGCGAGTTGAAGCCGGTGGACAAACAGCAAGACCAAAAGCTGCAGGGGATTTCCCTTCAACACCTCCACCGCCAAATGAGGATGGAACATCTTACGATGATCTTCCGTTCTAAGAGGACATGACCTCATTTCCCAGCTTAGATTCAATTCAACTTTTCGGAAAAGGACTGACCTGCAAAGCGGTCTTTCGAATTTTGGCTGTTTGGCTTTTGGTTTCTTTTACACTCCCTCAAGCAGGTGTAGCGCAAAGGATGACCGGGGCATTCACGAAGTTTAACAATACATTTAGAGAGTGGACGATCGTGACTGAAGATGAAGACCTGAGAGGGGAGTTGAGATTGAAATGGATTCATACCAACGACTGGACGGAATGGGACTTTACCTTAGGTGATACTTTTGCCACCATTGAACAGAAGTGGACCGATGATCCTAATATGTGGATCATCCGCTGCAATGGTGTCACCGTCAGTGCCAAGACGGCATGGTCAAATGAATTCCTAAGGTGGAAACTGAATGACGGTAAAAACCAGTTTAACTGGGAATCAAAATATTCCAACCAGCGAGATGAATGGGAATTAGAAACCAGGAAAGACGAGACTTACCTGATGGAAACCTATTGGGAAGGAAATCCAACCGAATGGATCATCGAAGATAATTTGCCTGAAGATGTCAGTATGGCTATGCGAGTGGCCATGGTGTTTCTTACACTCCATTTCAGTTCTCCTCGTATCTAACTGGCCCAAGCGTCAGGATTGCAGCCAATTTGGGAGGAAGCCAGGAAACGAGATATACGAAACAGAAAAGGCGCTACGTTTTACCCATGAACAGAAAATACCATCTATAATAACACACGTGTACATACCAAATTGTTTGACGCATGAAAAATCGTTTTGTTTCTTTTTTAACCTTGATGCTTAGCGTTCTGGTCAGTCTCAATGCCCAGGACATCGAACTACCACGCATAAGTCCCAAAGCCTCAGTTTCCTACACTGTTGGAATGACAGAAGTGACTGTGAATTACAGCGCACCGGCGGTCAAGAACAGGGTTATCTGGGGGAATGTGGTTCCGTATGATAGCATTTGGAGGGCAGGTGCTAATGAAGCTACCACCGTTGAATTCAGTACGGATGTCAACCTTGAGGGTCAGACTGTCAGGGCCGGAAAGTATGCGTTGTTTTTGATCCCGGGTGAAAAGGAATGGACGGTTATCCTGAATAAAAACCATGATCAGTGGGGAACATCTGAGTATGACGAGTCCGCTGACGAAGTTCGCATTGAAGTTGAACCTAAGATGAATGAAGGACTTCAGGAAAGACTGTCCTATACCATTCATGATATGAAAATGGATATGGGATACATTAAACTCGGCTGGGAAAAAATGCGCCTTTACCTCAGGTTTAAAGTAGATGTGATGGAACAAGCCATGGCCAATATCATTGCTGCACTTGGAAAAACTCCTCCGGAAAAGAAGTGGACGATTTATGCACGTGGAGCACAGTTTCTCGTGGATGCAGATGGCAATATGGATCAGGCTCTCGATTGGGCCAAGCTTTCAACAGATCAGTATAGCACTAGCTGGAACTGGTATATCCGTGCAAAGGTTGAAGCTAAAAAAGGTGATATGGCAGCCGCTGTAGCCAGTGGTACAAAATGCGCTGAGCTAGGCCTTGCCAGTGAAACAGATAATTACTACGAAGAAAATAAGGAAGAGATCAATGGGGCCATCCAGGAATGGGCCTCGAAAATGAATTAAAAAATAAATTAAAAGGTAGAGACAGGACGCGTCCTGTCTCTACCTTTTAATTTATTTTTTAATTAGGATTCGCATTCCCATTCACATCCCCTTTCTTCACAGCAATAAATACTGGCTGGCGTGTGCCATTTAATATATCACTCAGTGGAATAGTATAAGATGGTATCAACGGAGGGTGCTGTGTAGGTGTTCCAAAATCAGTGTCAGCAGGGAAAGTGATCCATGTTTGTTGATTTGGAAAATTAGTGGAAATGCCCAGTAAGAGCTTTAGCAGCGATACAATATCCAAGGAAGAAAGTGTTTGAGATGTATTCGCATCTGCAGCTATCTTAGAAAGGGGATTCGTCAAAGGTTCTACAAAAAGCAAATGCTTTTGAATCAGGATTAAGTCAATAGCGCTTACTCCATTGGTTGGATTACCATCTTTGACAACTTTAACTTTCCAATCCGGTTGAACTTCACTTTCTAAAACCTGAAATGTAAATCCTCCATTAACGTCAGATGTTTGCTGATCGATGACGACATCATTTCCATCGAGGATCTGTACCAGGGCACCATTTACGCCTGCACTGCCATTTAAAAATTGTACTTGCCCTGCAACAGACACCGGGTTCTCTGAATTTGGTTTTTCTGCACCAGTAGCCAGAAGAGCAGCGTTGATAGCGTCTATCGTAGCTTGATTGTTTGGACCATCCACATCGTGTTGTACTGTACCATCTGGAGCTATCACAACAAATGTTGGTGTGCCAGACCATGGTCCAAATGAGCCATTCTTGTAAGGCTGAACTGCATCCAGACTTCCTCCATCTTTACTAACTGCAATAAAAGTTTCATTGTAAGTCTGGTGGTATGCATTTACCAACGTAGTGTTATCGGAATTCTTGTCTGTCAAAAGGAAAAATTCTACATCATGATCTCCTGCGCCCCATTCCTGGTAGAAGGGCTCCATCAAAGGAGCAATCGAATTGCAAGGAGGGCATGTGGTATAAAAAACTTCAAGTAAAACCGATTTGCCCTGGTTTAAATAATCAGCGTATAGGTGATGGACCTGTCCGTCAATATCAGTTACTGTAAAATCAGGTGCAACTGTTGGAGGATTTGGTTGTGTAGCGCCGGTAGCAATGATAGCAGCTTCAATTGAGTCTATAGTGGCTTGGTTATTCGCACCTCTTACATCATAATTGACACTTCCATCAGGATCAATGACCACAAAGGTTGGAGCACTTACCCAAGGTCCATAAGTTCCATTCTTATAAGGTTGCACAGCGGCTACACTTCCACCCTCATTACTGATGCCTGGAAATGTATGATTATAATCTTCCTGGTAATCAAATAGGGCTGTATTGTTATCGGTAACAAGGTCTGACAATTCTAGAAATACTACGTCACCACTTCCTCCTCCCCAATTTTCATTCAACGGTTGCAACAAAGGAGCGATGGAATTACAAGGTGAGCATGCCGTATTGAAAATTTCTAGAACTACAGTTTTTCCCTGGTCGAGGTAATCGTTGTAAAGGTTGTGAGGTTGGCCATTATTATCTGTGATCGTGAAATTGGGGGCTAGAGGAGTTTGACCTGGTTTGAGAGCACCTGTTGCAGCAATCGCAGCATCCACTGCATCAATTGTTCCCTGGTTCCCATTACCACTCACATCAAATTGTACACTTCCATCAGGAGCAATTACGATAAACGTAGGTGTGCCAAACCATTGGCCGAATTGGCCGCTTTTATAAGGTTGCACAGCGGTGATACTACCGCCTTCCATACTGATCGCAGGGAAAGTTTCATTATAATTCTGCGCATAGGCTTCTACAAGACTATTCACATCAAAAGTCTTGTCCGTCATTTCAAAAAACTCAACATCATATTCACCCGCTCCCCATTCCTGGTAAAAAGGTTCCATCAGTGGGGCAATAGAGTTACAAGGAGGACATGTGGTAAAGAAAATTTTAATCATCACCGTTTTTCCCTGGTTGAGGTAATCTGCGTAGAGGTGATGAACTTCACCCTCAATATCAGTGACGGTAAAATCTGGAGCTTGCTGTGCTTGAAGGTGTAGACTTGTAAAGAGGATTATAAAAGTGAGTAGGATGTTTCTCATTTTACAAGTGATTTAGTGGTTTAACTCGATTGTTCTATTATCAATAGATTAAAGTTTGACAAACATATAGGATGATGTGAGCCTGGAATGTAGGTCTTGTACTTGAAGGATCCACGAGCCTTTTGTTAATTCTGATACATTCAACCCAACGTGATCATTTTTCTGGATTGGGAATCGGGCACTTGTATATTACTGTCCGGATATACTCACTATGGTAGTATAAAGCTCAGTAGCCTCACCTGGATTTTGCAGTATAAGCACATCATCTATCAGGTTGCTCTGCAGGGTAAAAGGTAGTTTTCTATCAGCTTCTTCTGTAGCACTTATGACTCCCGTCGCTCCTGTGGCTTCGATTGCAGCATCAAGAGCGTCAATAGTGCCCTGGATATTTAAACCAAATACATCATAATTGACCGTGCGATCAGGAGCAATGACTACAAAGGTTGGTGTGCCTGTGTACATTCCAAAAGTTCCATCTTTATACGGTTGAACAGCCGCTACACTTCCTCCTTCACCTCCTGAGGCTGGGAATGTAGTGCTATGAGAACTTTTATAGGTATTGACTTTGGCATCTGTGTCGGATTGTAATATGCTCAGCTCAATAAATTGTACATCAGCTGATCCACCTCCCCATTTTTGATAAAGAGGTTCAAGGTGTGGAGCAATCGCATTACATGGCGGACAAGCCACATAAAAGACCTTGACGACAACGGTTTTTTCTTGGTCAAGGTAATCAGCATACAGGTGATGGGTATTACCCCAGGAATCCGTGACGGTAAAATCCGGTGCCGTCTGAGCGGATATTCCTCCAAACTGAATGAATAGACAAAATGTTAAAAGCGAATATAAACGAATCATGACTCAATATTTTCAAATGACAGAAGGAGAGGGGCACCCAAAAAGGGATAAGGTTGGCCCGATAAAGTTAAGTGTTATTTGTAAACATCTGACAAAGCCTGAAAAATGGCTAAGGCAGCGGCTGACCTGTTAACGTTATCTTTGCCTCATGAAAACCGTGCATAAAGGGAAAGTGGAGATTATCGATGCAGGGCTCATTCCTTATAAGGAGGCTTGGGACTTGCAAACTGTTTTGCATCGGCAGCTCATTGATAACAAAAGAGAAGGGTATCCAACCCCCCAACGTCATTATTTCATTCTTTGTGAGCATCCCCCTGTGTTCACATTAGGTAAAAGTGGCTCTGAGGACAATCTGAGGATTAATGAAGAGGAGAGGGCCGATAAGCAGTTTGAGTATTTTAAAATTAATCGGGGAGGGGATATTACTTACCACGGTCCGGGTCAATTGGTCGGATATCCGATCCTCGATCTGGACCTACTCTTTACAGATGTGCATAAATACGTCCGGAGTTTGGAAGAAGTAATCATCCGAACCCTACATCACTACGGAATACAAGGAGTCAGAAGTGACAGATATACAGGAGTTTGGGTTGATAATGATCAGGCAGTACATGAGGCGTCCAAGATTTGCGCTATCGGCGTTCACCTTAGTCGCTGGGTGACTATGCATGGTTTTGCCTTTAATGTGAATACCAACCTGGCCCACTTTGATTATATCATTCCATGTGGGATTAATGATCCTGATAAAAGTGTGTGCTCCCTGGGTAGCTTATTAGGGAAAACCTTAGATTTGCAGGAAGTTAAGAACCAGGTCAGGGCAGAATTTGGCGTAGTATTTGACCTGGAAACCACATCTACTCCTCTTGAAAGCTTATTACCATTCACGCTTCAAAATTTGTGAAAATGAACACCTTTAAGTTGCTTTTTGTGCTTTGCACACTTTTTACAACCTCCCTGGTGACAGGTCAGGCCAAAATCAATCCAGCGATCCAAACCTCTTTGGATGCCTTTATCAAATATTCCAATGAGAAAAATTGGGACAAAGCATTCGATCTTTTATATCCTAAATTATTCAATCGAGTACCTAAACAGGATCTCGTAGATCTGATGGTGGGCATGGAGAAAGATGGGATGTCATTGGGGATGAAAAATACCAGGATTACTTCTACATCTGTTCCGGTTACAGAAGGGAATGAAACTTTTGTAAGGGTAGAGTATGATGCAGATATGGATGTCAACTTGGCTTCCGGTGGTATTTATGACCATCCTAAAGCTGTTCAGGCTATGGACCAGCAGTTTAAAACGACCTATGGCGAATCCAATGTAAAATGGAGTGAAGACCAGAAGGCATATCAAATCAAAGCTCACAAGGCAATGATGGCCATCAATACTGGAAATGACACATGGAAACTGGTTGAGATCAACATGGATCAACCTGAATTGATGGAATATCTGTTTTCTCCAACAATCATGGATGCTTTGGTCCGTGTAGAGTAAGCCGTCTTTTCCTGCACGATAAAGATTATGAATAAACAAGATCCACGGCCGGTTAGTTATAGCCGGACGATGATGACTGAATTGGTCATGCCCAACGATACCAATCCCCTTGGCCACCTGATGGGTGGTAACCTGATGCGCTGGATGGATATCGCAGGGGGTATTTGCGCAGCAAGGCATTGTGGAGCACATTCAGTCACCGCTTCTGTCGATAATGTCTCCTTTGCAAAGCCGATCCATCTTGGTGATGTGATAACCATTAAAGCTTCTGTGACCCGGGCATTTAATACTTCAGTAGAAATTTACCTTGAGGTGTTTACCACTTCCTCTTTCGGGGCCGATCTTGAAAAATCGAATCATGCCTACATGACATTTGTAGCTCTTGACTCCCGGACATCAAGGCCGAAACAAGTTCCAGAGGTTGTACCTGAAACAGAAGAAGAAAAAACACTTTTCAATGGAGCTGCAAGGAGGAGAGAGGTCAGATTGGTTTTGGCTGGAAGATTGAAGCCGGAAGATGCCCATGGATTGAAAGCACTCTTTGCTGAATTGGAAGCTACTGGCGCGAAGTAAGTATGGCCGTCCAGAAATTTAAATCGATCCTCAAATCCCTATCGTCACGCTACCAGACATTGCATCTGGAATACCCGGTAGAAATGAAGCCAAGGTATGGTCATGGCAACCCTTACCATCCAGGATTGGCATCATTAATTGAGCAAAATAGATCAACATACGCTGCATGGTTGCATCAAGCTTTGCAGGAGAAAGAGTTTCTCGTCCGGTTCCCTGCAAAACCATTGAATGAAAATCCTAGCCTTCCTGCCTGGAATAATGGATTTTTACCTGGGCTAGACATCACCATGTTGTATACCATTGTGTCCTCCACCGTTCCAGCTACTTATGTTGAGATAGGCTCTGGCAATTCTACAAAAGTGGTGGCTAAAGCAAAGGCAGACCATCAATTAGCCACAAAGATTATTTCTATTGATCCAGCTCCACGTGCTGAAATAGATCAACTGGCAGACCAGGTGATACGCAAACCATTTGAAGCTACGGATCTTAGTCTTTTTGCTTCTTTAAAAAGTGGTGATATCGTATTTGTGGACAATTCACATCGCATTTTTCCAAACTCGGATGCGACGGTTTTCTTTATGGAAGTACTTCCTATGCTTGCTTCTGGAGTGATTGTGCATATCCATGATGTGTACTTACCAGCTGATTATCCCCAGGAGGTTTGCAATCGCTATTACTCTGAGCAATATGCGTTAGCTGCATTTATCCTGGCCGATCCCGTTAGGTACCATACCATTATGCCTTGCTATTTTGTATCACAGGATAAAGAACTCAGTACGATACTCGATCCTTTATGGAAAGATTCTTCAATGCCTCCAACGG
>DASXWI010000048.1:0-3669 GCA_036503755.1 Saprospiraceae bacterium
TATACAAACCACCGAAGCGTGTCCAAGAAGAAATCCTTCTTTTGCAAAAGAATCAAAGTCAACAGTTAGTTTGTCTATTGAAGTTACCGGCACTAAACCCCCAAGTGGTCCACCAATATGCATCGCCTTAACAGGTTTGCGAAATCCTCCGCCAAGTCCGTAAAGAAGATCTTTTAACGGAGTCCCCATATCTACTTCGTAAAGCCCTGGCTTATTGAAAAATCCATCTAAGGAAATCAACTTAGTGCCCGTAGACTTTGGTGTGCCAATCGCTGCAAACGCTTTTCCACCATTTTTCATGATCCATGGCAGATTGGCCAGCGTCTCCACGTTGTTGACCACAGTTGGTTTATTAAACAAACCTTGTTGTGTTGGATAAGGAGGCCTCACTCTAACTTCAGGCCGTTGACCTTCAATCGAAGAGAGCAATGCTGTTTCTTCACCACATATATAAGCGCCTTGTGCTTTGATTACTTTAAACTGAAAATCAAAACCGGATTCTTCAATATTTTCTCCAAGAAGATTATGTCTGCGCAGATCTGCAACGGCTTCACTGATGATGCCTACTGATTCCGGGTATTCGCCGCGGATGTAGACCACTCCATACTTCGCTCCTGCGATATATCCGGCTATCATCATACCCATCAAAAGAGCATGTGATCGCTCTTCCATGATATACCTATCAGAAAAAGCACCGGGATCCCCTTCATCAGCATTGCAGACGATAAACTTCGTTTCATCCTGCTGATTACGGCATGACTCCAGTTTAAACGCCATCGAAAATCCTGCGCCACCTCTACCTCTGAGTCCTGAATCTTTTAATTCGGCAAGAAGTTGTGATGCAGGTTTTTTCAAACAATCCCTGAAGATTTGATAATACTCTTCTACGGGACCATAAGGACTTGTTAGAATCGGAGTGCCTATATGTCCTACGTTATATTTCTCAACAGTTGTCGCGTTATCATTTATTATGGAAGTGATGCGATCGATATCTGTACCACTATAGTTTCTTCCATCAATGTGGAATGAACTATTTTCATGACAACGGCCGAGGCAGCACATTTCACCAATTTCTTCGGGCTTGAAATGTTGTCCGATTTTTTCGGAGAGTGCATCTTGGGTGCCGGCAGTCAGGCATGAACTACCATTGCATACATAAACTTTCTTGCCGCGATTTTCCGGTTTGAGGAAATCGTAAAAAGAAACGGATCCGTACAGATTTGATTTACCGACCAGGAAAGATGCGCTGAGTTTTTCGAGTGTATCCAGGTCGGGCGTACCGGTTTCCTGCGCTGCTACACCTAGCTCTTCAAATAGATTTTTATTTAAGCCTTTCCGGCCCGACAATTCGCTAAGATTCTTAGACATTTTCTTTCCTGTTTACCGGGGCTGCTGCATCCGCGAGGTCATCTGTCCGCACGCGCCCGGTGTTTGAATACACGGTTAATTTATTGTTCCTGCAAAACGCCATCAGGGTCATGCCGGCTTGTTCCGCCATATCCACTGCCATGGTCGACGGTGCGGAGACGGAAGCAAGATAAGGTATGCCTGCGGATATTGCTTTGCTGACGATTTCGAAGGAGATCCGGCCGCTGACCGTCAGGCATTTTACCTGGCTAAGTCGATGATTATAGATCAGGTCGCCAATGACTTTGTCGACTGCATTGTGCCTGCCGATATCCTCACGTATACTCAGCATCGTCCCATCCAGGGTAAAAGCTCCTGCAGCATGTGTGCCACCGGATTGCTGAAATGATTTTTGCTTTTCGCTCATCTGGTCAAACATCAGTGCGATGACAGTGGGATCAAGAATATCATGATTGATGATCACGGCTTCGCTTACTTCATCAAAAGTTGTCTTTCCGCACAATCCGCAGGAGGAGGCAGACATCACATTGCGTGTACCAGCGAAATCTTTCAGGATCATGTGCTCCGGAATAGTCAGATTGATGGCTGTGATATATCCGTCCTCATTGATCCCTGTCGCTTCCAGTTTGGGGTGGATATCAAGATCACGGTAGATACTTTCAGAGAAAAGCAGTCCTCTCACCAGGTCCTTTTCCTGGCCGGGGGTCTGCATAGTGACGGTAAATGGGACGTTGTTGATGGATATGCTCAGACCTATCTCCACTGACAAGATATCCCGGACCGGGGAGAACTTCCCGTTATTAAAAAAGAGACCGTTGTATTTTTTAACGTTCATGCTCACAATCAGGGGAATAGTTCTTTTGAATAAATTGATCTGTTAGGCGTAAGTTCACTTACGTCTGAGTGACCGCAAGGTTAACCTTGCATCCGCGCAAGCGTAAGTGAACTTACGCTTAACATTTTGGCTTTAAAGCAGTTATAACGAAAATGCATAGGCCAAAATTTCAAAATTCAAACACTATTTCCTCTTTCAAATATACTCAAAAACTGCCCCCTTTGCCCCCTGAAAGGGGGTACCTATTTTAATGTTGGAACAAATTAATTGCATTATATAGCTCACCAATGCAGTTAAAATCTCCTCGAATTTCTGCTGCGCTTTGATTTACTTCCTTTCCCTATGCCCTATGCCCTCTGCTCCATGCTTTCTGCCGTTCCGTCGTTCCGCCCATTAACCAGCTTCGCTGGTTAAGTATTCACCTTCCAGGCAGTCCCTCCATCTTCGAGTATGTCCTTCCCCCACACCGGCACTTCGTGCTTGATCCTTTCGACGATGTACTCGCATGCCTTTATTGCCTCGGCGCGATGCACGGCGGAGGTAAAAACAAACAAGCTTATCTCTCCAGCCAATACCGTGCCAAGGCTATGGTAGATGTGGAGGCAAGTAAGCGGGTATGCAGCGAAGGCAGCTTCCCGGATTTCATGAAATTTGAGGTCGGCCATTTCGGGGTATGCGGTGTATTCGATAGCGGTAACTCCTTTTCCATCGATGATGTCATTTCTGACCTGGCCGAGGAAGATGCTGTGGGCACCGATGTCTTTTTTGGTGCTGTGGGAGGCAATGGACTTGGCTACGAACTCAGGGGAGATCGGGCCGTCAATGAAGACTTTCTTTGGTTTCTTTTCGGACATGATGAAATCAAAAGTACGGATACATCACATGCCAACACAAATCCCTACAAATGGCTGGACCATCGCATACTTTTCTTCAATGCGATTTAGCGGAAGATGATGATAGAATCCGCCGTATACCCAAAATACATTTGAGATCCGGTACTCGTAAGAACCTCCTAATACACGATTGACCACATTTCTTTTCTGAGGGAAACCATCTCCTGCAAAACTCAGGTTGCTAAAACTAAGCCCAGCTCTTAAATGTAATTTAGATCTCTTCGCACGAAGGATATCATAATCAAGTGTCAGTCCAATGGTAGAAAAAGGATCATCCACTTCTTCAGCAGAGGTGTGCATCAGGATGTATTCAACTCCCACCCTCCAGGCACGATTGAGTGCATAGCGGAAATTGACATTGAGATATTGATGCGTAAATCTGACTGTATCGAAGGAACCTTCCGGTACAACCGGATCGATGATGAAGGTATAATAACCGCCTAGGAAATATTTCTGTCGGCTCAACTCTTGTGCGGAGAGCTGGAAGGAAGCCATAAAGAATAAAGACAGGAGTAAGCATATTCTTTTCATCCGCTAAGAATTTCACTCAAGTTAATACTTGATTAACGAACA
>DASXWI010000049.1:0-8932 GCA_036503755.1 Saprospiraceae bacterium
TCAGGGATCAACAGGAGATGGTAAAGGATATAAGGGGTGAGTGCATTGCCATCTTTCAATACCGCATGTGTTTCACTATGCCATCCTCCATCCTCTGATTGATGAGCCCACATCCATGCGATTGATTTTTGCATGGTCAGCTCCAATCTTTCTTCTGGGGATTGACATCCAATCACAAGAAGGATTGCAAACAGAAATGTGATTTTTATAAATGGGCTATTCATTTCAACAGATTTCTTTTTGTCTGAATCATGGATTACATTGATTGCACGAATTTCACGGATTAAATTTCCAGGCCAATGACTTTAGTTTATTAATCGGTAGAATCCTTTAATCCGGGTAATCCGTGATTCCGACAATTATTTTTTCGCACGGAGGAAAAGGGAGGCACCACGGAGTACACGGAGTGATTCTACAATATTCACGACTCACGATTTACTGCTCACTGTTCACTGTTCACTGCTCACTTAATCCGGCGTTCCACGCCTGGATAATAGCAGCTGTGCAAAACACCGGGCTCGTAATACAATGCTGCCCACTCCAGCTTCCATTTGGATTCTGTGATTGTTTGAATTTGGGACCGATAGATTGTCTCCATTTCAACCAGTCTTCTTTGCCTTGTTGGGCAAGGGCTTCGCTGGTCATCATGTAGGAGAGATATTCTTCACCGCCATTGTTACCGAAACCGTTCCAGATGTCATCACTTTGCAAAGCTTTTGTGGACGCCACATTGACATCATAGGATGTGGCCAATCGTTCTGCTTTATCACGGTCTATGCCTTTGTTTTCTAGATCGCGGATGATTTCATCTTTTTTGACTTTGCCTGATCTGGCTTCTTCAATCCGTCCTGGTGAAAGTAATAGTTCTACTTCTTTTGTTTCCTCCATTGTTGCTCTTTGCGCGCTAGCTGCTGCGTAGAGTGGGACACCTGCAGCATCTTCTGCGCGAACCTCACCACCGGACATATTATTGGCCTGGTATTCTCTTGATTTTTCAATCGCTTTTTTATCTACAGCATAGCGGCTATCTGCTTTTTCCAGAGCATTGTTGGCCATAGCGGATTGCAGTACTGGTGCCCATCCACCTCCGGCCCATCCACCGTCTTCACTTTGACTGCCTTGAATAAGTTGAATACACACGGCAGCAGCGGCATCTATTTTTTTCTGAAGATCAACATCATCTATTTGTTCGCGCATATCCGTCAGGAATTGAAGAGCCATCGAAGCGTCGATATGGATTCCAAGTTTAACCTGTGGTTGTGTGCCGCTCAATGAAGTGATACGGCCGTTGTCGGGTCTTGTGTCAATGTCTTTAAGGATACGGTCGAGCGCACTTGTGATTTGTTTCTGGTATGGATTGGTTTTCAATGGTCCTCCGGATTTCAACAGCGCCATTGCAGCAAAAGAAGTTGTTGCAGGATCTGTTTGTACTGCATGCGGATCAGTAACGTTTTGATACGAGTGTGAACCGGCACCCCAGCCTCCATTCGGTGATTGTGCTTCAATCAACCAGTCGAGCGCTTCTTGCTCCCACGCTTCTACGTTTCGCTCGATCGGTGCGGTAACAGTGGTTTGGTTTTGTTTGGTAACTGGGCCAGTCAATAGCATGACGAGGCTGCTTGCAATCGCGAGGACTGCCAGGGACATTGTGTTCATGACAAAAAGATTTTAAACGGTTTCAGAAATAACTAACCGGGTCAGAAGTTGTAGGGTAGATGCGGTGGCGGGGGTAATTGCATAAGTAGAGATTTCGGGTTAACGATAATTTAACAGACCTCCCTACAACTCACCCCAACCCTCTCTTATTGATGATACTACTTTTGGAAAACAGATATTCAATGAAGAGAGGGGGCTCCCATGCATTAGACTCCCCTCTCTTTAGCAATAAATTTTATACGTACACGAAGACAAATGTAAGAGAGGGGCCAGGGGTGAGTTTAAAGTAATTACAAAGACCGTGGCTGAGTTCATTTAATATCACAGAAGGTCCAGCTGTGAGTTATGTCGCGCATCCTGACTCTCACGTCTATAGTCTATCGTCTCAAGTCTTATCTGCAAAGCAGTAATCAACGATAAATACTATTTTCACCTCACGCAAACAAACTGTAAGCATGAAATTGAAATTCAACTCCCCTGTCATCCTTGGCTTTTCCCTCATCTGTGTCGTTGTCTTTGTGCTTGACAAGCTGATGGTAGGAACTTTGATGCCATATTTCCAACTTGGCCATGTTAATACATCCAGCTTACTTTCGTTGCTGACCCTCTTTACCCATGTCATTGGTCATTTGGATCTTGAGCATCTCATCGGTAACCTGACTTTCATTTTACTGCTTGGACCTATTGTCGAAGAGAAGTATGGAGACTCTCGGACTTTATTTATGATTCTGATCACAGCTCTAGTGACAGGTATTCTCAACATCATCTTTTTTCACACTGGATTGATGGGCGCGAGTGGCATCGTATTCATGTTGATCCTGCTTGTGAGTTTTACCAACACCAAAAGTGGTGAGATCCCAATCACATTCATTTTGATCGCATTGTTGTTTGTAGGAAAAGAAGTTTTAGAAAGTCTCAAGACCGATCAGATATCACAGTTTGCACACATCATTGGTGGTCTTTGCGGGAGTGTGTTTGGCTTCGCTACGAGACCTGGAGGGAAATAGTGCTTCCTGCCTCCAGCTACCAGCTTCCAGATGGATTTTAATGCTCACCATTCACTGCTCACTGCTCACTATTTTTCACTCTTCACTTTTCATTTTTCATTTATTTCGCACGGAGCACACGGAGAGATTTTACTTTTCTCACGCCTCATGGTTCGACCTGCTTTACGCATCCTTAGGCTACAGCTCACCAACCGCGACTGACGCCTCATGATTTTAGCTTCCAGCCCCCAGCTTCCAGAATGTATCTCAATGATCAACTCTCACGCCTCACGACTGACGCCTGACGTTAATGATAGTTTCCAGCACACTCTTTGAAAAATCAATCGTTACAGCTGAGCATTTTCCGGTCTCTACATAATCATGCATCGCTTCAACTTCTCCACTATACAAGTACTGCCTCGGTACATCCAGGTTTTCTATCACATTTCCTTTTCGGATGAAAGCTTTGCAGGAATCAGGGTTTGTGAAAGGATGACTGATGTATAATTGTCCTGCACTGCCATGGATGACAGTGTCAGTTGAAAACACAGACCGAAAGCTAACAAAAAACTGCCCGGTGCGGCCATTGGTATAATCAAGTTGTACGGAGGTTGATATATCTACTCCATCTTGTTCATACAAAAATGCTGAACCGGCTGCGGGGGATTGATTAAGTAGGTATTGGAATAAACTAATTGGATATACACCTACATCCCACAAGGCACCACCTCCTGCATCTGCATTCCATCGATAATTATCCTGCGGTCTTTCGAGATTGAAAGAAAAACAACTTCTCAAGGAATGGATGTCACCAAGCACACCGGAATCAACAATACTTTTCCAAAGATGAGTTTGAGGATGATGTAAATGCATATATCCTTCCATCACATAGCAACCGGTTTTACGGCTTGTTTCTTCAATCAGATTTAATTCCTCAAGGGAAAGACACATCGGTTTTTCACAAAGCACATGCTTCCCGGCTTCAAGGGAACGTATCGTCCATTCAGTATGCAAATGGTTAGGAAGCGAGTTGTAGATCACATGGATGTCAGGGTCACCCAGCAGATCATCATAAGTGCCAAAAGCTTTGGGAATATTCCATTGACTGGCATAGCTCGTGGCTTTGACCAGATCCCTGCTGGCAACTGCTTTAAGCATTCCTCTTCCAGAATGATGTATAGCCGGTATTATTCGCCTGTTAATGTGTGCAGTAGATAATATTCCCCAGTGGATGGTCATAGTTTCGTCGATGGTAAATCAGGTCTTGCAGAACTTCCTTAAAATTAAGGGCACAGCTGTTTTTCTATGTGTATTTTGTGCGACTTTTTAACAAAAGGTAGTTTATCCTTAAACCTTATCTGAACTATGAAGTTATTGCTTCTTTTCGGGCTGGCAGCAACCCTGATCACTATAGGGTGTAAATCAGCTGACTCTAAAACAACAAAATTGGAATATCCGGTTACCACCAAATCTGACCATGTCGACACCTACTTTGACGTCCAGGTCCCAGATCCATATCATTGGCTCGAAAATGACACATCTGAAGCCACTGGCCAATGGGTAGAAGCACAAAATAAAGTGACCTTCGGTTACCTCGATCAAATCAGCTGGAGAGCAAACCTCAAAAAGAGACTTGAATCTTTGATTAATTATGAACGCATCTCCGCTCCTTTTAAAGAAGGTCAGTTTGAATATTATTATCGCAACACCGGATTGCAAAATCATAGTGTACTGTATCGCAAGCCAGTTGACAACAAGGATGCTGAACCTGAAGTCTACCTTGACCCGAATTCATTTTCAAAAGATGGTACGATCGGTTTATCCGGTATTACGTTTACAGAAGATGGCTCCTTATCTGCGCATCAAGTTACAGAAGGTGGATCTGACTGGAGGAAAGTCATCATCATGGATGCCATTAAAAAAACACAACTTGAAGACACACTATACAATGTGAAATTCAGCGGCACGTCCTGGTATAAGAATGAAGGTTTCTACTACAGCAGCTATGACAATCCAAAAGATGGAAGTCAGCTTTCCGGAAAGACACAGCATCATAAACTGTATTATCATAAGCTTGGCACACCCCAAAGCAGTGATGTGCTTGTATTCGGCGGAGCAAAACAGCCTAATCGATATATTGGAGGCGGTGTAACTGAAGACAATAATTATCTCATCATCAGCGCTGCCGAAAATACAAGTGGAAACCAACTTCACATCAAAGATTTAAATCGTCCAGATGCACCACTGGTTACCATCAGCACAGATTATTTTACTGAAATCAATTATGTGGACAATGAAGGTTCACGTTTTCTCTTATCTACTAATATCGATGCTCCTAACTATAGAGTGATCGCTGTTGATCTCAAGAATCCTGCAAAAGAAAACTGGACAGACGTAATTCCTGAAACGGATAATGTACTTAGTGCAGGATCAGGTGGAGGTAAACTTTTTGCCAACTACCTCATTGATGCAAAGTCAGCTGTCAAGCAATTTGATTTCAATGGCAAACTAGATTGGGAGGTTGAACTTCCGGGTATAGGTAGTGTGTCGGGATTTGGTGCAAAGAAAAAGGATAAGGATTTCTATTATTCCTTTACTTCGTTTACCACACCTTCTACCATTTACCAATATGACATTGCTACAGGCAAATCCACTTTCTATCGTCAGCCTGAAGTAGATTTTGTACCTAATGATTATGAGACTAAGCAAGTCTTTTATATAAGTAAGGATGGTACAAAAGTGCCCATGTTTATTGTCTACAAGAAAGGGTTGAAAATGGAGGGTAAGAATCCTACCATGTTATATGCATATGGTGGATTTAATGTAAGTCTTACACCAAACTTTAGCGCCATGCGAATAGCCTGGCTGGAACAGGGTGGTATCTGGGCACAAGCCAATCTGCGTGGAGGTGGGGAGTATGGTGAAAAATGGCATGAGGCTGGCACCAAAATGAAGAAGCAAAATGTATTTGATGATTTTATTGCTGCAGCAGAATACCTGATCAAAGAAAAGTACACTTCATCTGACTACCTGGCCATATATGGAGGGTCCAATGGAGGGTTATTGGTTGGAGCGACAATGATCCAGCGTCCCGATCTTATGAAGGTGGCTATACCAGCAGTCGGCGTGATGGACATGCTTAGGTACCACACATTTACTGCCGGGGCAGGTTGGTCTGCAGATTATGGAACAGCAGAGGATTCTAAGGAAATGTTCGAATACCTGAAGAATTATAGCCCGGTCCATGCCTTAAAACCAGGCGTATCGTATCCAGCTACCTTTATTACTACGGCTGATCATGATGACAGGGTAGTACCAGCACATTCTTTCAAATTTGCTGCCACCTTGCAGGAGTACCAGGCAGGTGATGCTCCAACCCTGATTCGCATTCAGACAAAAGCTGGTCATGGTTCGGTGTCTACAACTCAGCAGATTGAATTACAGACAGATATGTTTGCTTTTACCTGGGAAAACATGGGGATAAAACCGGATTTCTCTAAGGTGGTCAAAGACTAAAGATTGGCGTAATGGAATTTCCCTTCCCAATGAACTAACAAGTCTAAAGTCTGGCGTCTGCCATCTAAAGTCTGCTATTGGGATGCTAAATATTGGATAATAACTATCTTAGCCGCAATTATTCAAAAAACGAGATGGAAAGCCCAAACTACGGTCGAAAAGGAAGTTGTTTCCTCACTTTTGTCTTCATATTCCTGCTGATTATTGTACTCCTGATTTGGGTGTACTATAAGAACTTTAAGCTGACCTTCTAACCTTCTTCTGTCTGTCTATAATATAGGAGCTTCGAAATTTACCAGGTGGGTAAATTTGTCAAGTCGTTCCTGTACCTCAGCCAATTCCAGGTTTTTCAGGGCTTCTGTTCCGAATTTTTCCACACAGAAAGAAGCCATTGCGGATCCGCAAATGATGGCTTGTTTGAGAACTTCAAAATTAATCATATCCCTTGCAGCCAGGTAACCCATTAAACCACCGGCAAACGTATCGCCTGCCCCGGTAGGATCCTGTACTTCATTTAAAGGCAATGCTGGTGCAAAGAATACTCTGCCTTCACCAAAGAGTAGAGCGCCATGCTCTCCTTTCTTGATAACAAGATATTTGGGTCCCATATCGAGGATTATCTGACTTGCTTTCAAGAGGGAATATTGCCCTGAAAGCTGGCGCGCTTCCTCATCATTGATGATCAGGAGATCTATACGTTTTAGTACGTCTAGGAGTTCATCCATAGCACTATCCATCCAGTAATTCATCGTGTCCAGGGCAAGGACTTTTGGATTATGATCCATTTGTTCGATGACACTTTTCTGGATAGCTGGTGTGAGGTTGCCCAGCATGACGAATTCACTGACTCGGTCCTCCTCAGAAAGTACAGGATCAAAATCTGCAAGGACATTAAGCTCGGTGACCAGGGTATCTCGTGCATTGAGATTCATATGGTAGCGTCCAGCCCAGAAAAAGGATTTACCTCCTTCTACAACCTTGATGCCTGATGTATTTACACCACGACTTTCAAGGGCATCTAATTCTGACTGTGGGAAGTCCTCACCAACAATAGATACAATCCGGATATCCTGTACAAAATAGGAAGCTGCCCATGCAATGTAGGTCCCTGCACCACCCACGATTTTTTCTGCTCTGCCAAAAGGTGTTTCAATATCATCGAAGGCTACACTGCCAATAACCAATAAGCTCATTTTTCATTTTTTGTTAAGGTCGGCAAAGGTAATCATATCGCCGGAACGGCGATAAAGCAAGGGGCAAGGAGCAAGGGGCAAGCAGGCATATCGTAGCGCAGCGAAGATCCCGCTATGGTGCTAAGCCATAAAGCGGGAGGGCATAAGGCATTGAGCAGAGAGCATGGGGCTGTCGTGAGTGGAGAATACAAACCTGATTTTTCTTACAAAACTGCTTCCTGACAGCAGGGCATGATTTATGAATCTCACCACCATTCCGCCCTTCCTCTAATTATTCACGCCACCGTTCCGCCGTTCCGCCTTTCTGCCGTTCCGCCCTTGTTCCTATTATCATCATCGTTCCAAGCCTCAGCACATAATAGGTGTACATAAACTGCAGCGGCACAAAATATTTCAACAAAGAAGTTCTTTTGAAAAAGGCTGCACTGGTCGCTACAAGCATATAGTCCATGGTCCATTTGACGCAAAGCAAAAGGATAAAGGGCCATGGCGATATCATTTGGAAGAGTGCAGCAAACAGAGATAAAATCATGACAGCATGATATGCACCGATAAAAAACCAAATGCGGTTGATGGATTTGTTTTCCAATCCTTTGTTTTTTCCAGCCCAGCGCAAACGTTGGGTGAAAAGGGAAGACCAGGTTTTTTTGCCAGGAGTATAAATGGTAACGCTAAGTGATTTTACAAATCCAATGTCTTCCGGAAATGCTTTCCGCATTTTTTCAATAAGAAACATATCATCGCCCGAAGCAAATTGCTCGTTCCCTTCAAATCCCTTAACAGCAAGAAAAGCACTTTTGCGGAATGCCATATTAGCTCCATTAGCTAAATCATGGAGACGTGAAGTGATGCCAGAACCGGTGATGAGCATCAGCATGAGTTGCTCCATCTCCTGCATTTTTTCAATCATCGATGTTCCTTCTTTGATTAAAACAGGAGCCGTTTGAAAAATCAGCTTTCGTTTGAGGAGAGAAGAAGTCATTGTTTTCAACCAATTCTCTGGATGTAAACAATCCGCATCGGTGACGATTATATTTTCAAAAGAAGCTTTATCAACAGCAAGTGTGATACCTGATTTTTTGAAGGCCGGAGCTTTAATATAGGTTGGATAATCACTGAGCAGATAAAGTTTGACTTGTGGATGAGCCATTTCCTTGATCACCTCAACCGTGTTGTCTGTAGAATGATCATCTACAACGATGATCTCAAATAACTCAGCAGGGTAGTGTTGGTCTAGTAGGCCTTGCAGACATTTACCAATGGAATATTCTTCATTCCGGGCAATGACTATGATTGTTACCCCTTCGTCGACAGTATTATTAGCTGAAGAAAATGAAGGGGCTAATTGCCAATAGATAAAATAGTAAAGCTGAAGAAGGAAATAGGCAAGGGCGAATCCCAGCGCGATCACAAGAACTATCATCTACCGGGAATATTAGAGATTATCAAAACAAGTCTTCGTAGCGATTTTCCTCTTTCGCAGGAGGTGCTTTTTCCACGATAGGTTTTTCTTTTTCTAAAGGTGGAAGATCCAGGCGGGTTTCTTTTTCCGGTTTGACTTCTTCGTATTCCACAAATTCT
>DASXWI010000050.1:0-7055 GCA_036503755.1 Saprospiraceae bacterium
CAGAATACCAATCTAACTGCTTCGAATTTGAGTTTTGCCAATTTATGGGGAGCTAATTTGAACAAAGCTAAACTCACAGGAGCTGATCTTAAACGAGCGGAGTTGAGCTGGGCAGAGCTAAACATGGCTGATTTAAAGAATGCTGATCTTGGTGAAGCCAATGTTATTTCCGCCCAACTTAGAAATGCAGATTTACAAGGTGCCATTTTGAAGTGGACAGATTTTAATGGAGCATTTCTGAACGAAGCAAACCTGTCGTCCACCGATTTGTTCAGAGCAACCTTCAAAAGAGCACAAATGATTAAGGCCAATCTGACAAACGCCAACCTAATACTGGCAAACCTGGTTGAATCGAATCTGACAGAAGCTAATTTTACTGGTGCGGTAATGATAGATGTAGTTGTCTTTGAGAAGAATTGGCTGCAGCTGTTGAATGACTGGCGTGTCATTGGTGCCAGAGAAATTATTGACAGGTATAAAATAGTAGATGAAACATCAACTGGTAAACATCTGTACCAACTTAAGAAGATTGATTATTGAGCCATATCAATTTTCCTTTGTCAACCTGTTAATTTTATTAGCAAACTGAATGACTTTATCATCCGTTACCTTGAACGGGTTGAAACCAATCTGAAAAGCCCAGCTGTGATAACTTTGTATATCATTCAGATAGCTGACCAATAATTGCGGTGTCCAGGTTGTCTTACTGTGGATCTGATATTTATTACGAAGTTCCTTTCCAAGTTCCTGCCCCCATTCATTATTGATCATATCCAGATAATTATCAACCGGTCCGTTTACAAAATCTTCAAGTTGACCTTGTGTGAACTTCCCGGTGGTTAGTTCTGGCATATTATAGAGTTCGTGTACATCCGCTACAAAATCGGCTAATGACTCTGCATACATTGAGGTCATGAATGCCTGTGCTGTGATATGATTAAAGGTATTGAGGTATCCCTTTTCAGAAAGATCCTCGCAAGACATATCTATTAGATCTTCATCCTTGATATTTTGAACCATCATCTCTGCCAGGTCATAAAAGGCTACATCCCCCTTACCGAAATCCCAGGGTCTTCTCCTTCCCAGATTCTCAACACATACTAATGCCTTCCTATTCAAAACGGCGAAAGGGCATTTTATTCCAAGGATCATTTTATCCCATGTTGTCCCTCTCCTTGCATTCATGAAATCAACTTGGCTAATCCCGGATTTTAAAACACTATTCACCTCTCTCCCTCCACTAAAATGAATAAGTCTTACCTGTGGTTTCCTTGTTTGATTAGCCTTCGATTTATACATATCCTCAACATACAGGATCTGTACTTCATTTTTAAATTCTTCCAATGAAGTAAACCTTGTAAGCAACATTGCTCCCTTTCCTTCTTTAGTTGAAAGTGTGTTCTTGCTGCCCGAAAGAAAATGATCGTCAGCCTGTTTGCAGGCCGTCCATTCAATAATAACCAACAGAAAGAATAATCGGAGAAAAACCATACCAGGACCCATTACATTCTCAATACAGTTTGTTCGTTGTCAATGCTGACCTGTCCTGTTTTGTACAAAATGATATGTTTAGCCTTCGCATCTCCTCCTATGTTTAGAGAATCTATTTCAGCATGTTGTACATCATCTAAAACAATGGCTGGCCGATAATCAGGCTTTTTGATACTAAGCTTGATGTCCTTCATAATCAGCCCATCCATATGTCGTATATAAAAGCCCCAGGCTGGTAATTCTCCAAACATAGAAAACTCCGGATAATCAGCTTCTTTTTCAGGTATTGCATCAAGTCTTGAAATGGGTTTGTGAGCGAGGCCATTATTGCCTCTTCCAGGATACTTAATCTTTATATTTTCCAACAATACATTTTCAACTGAATATCCAGGGATACCTGTAATTGAAGCGGGAAATGTGTTATGAAAAAAAGGTAAAGCTGGACCTTGTAAATCATATGCTTCATCTGGTCGACCGAATGCAATCTCCGCTTTCATATTCCTAATCGTAACATTTCGTAATATTCCTGCAGGACCTGTTTTATTCCTTTTCCCTAACCTGATGAAGATAGCATTGCCCGTGTTTTCAACTTTTATATTATCAACAATGATATTTTCCAATAGTCCTCCATCCACACATTCAATAGCGACCGCTGAGCGAAAAGTATCATACACCTTGATATGCTCAATGGTCACATTCTTAAACCCACCATGCGATACAGTCCCAAACTTAATAGCACTTGCACTTGACCGCACAGTACAATTGGAGATAAAAATGCTGTCACAAAAATGTTCCTTCGATTGTGATTTAAGACAAATCCCGTCATCCGCCGAGTTGACAAAACAATTGGTGATCCTCACGTTCCGGCAATCCTGGATATCCATACCATCATTATTCCAATAAGCATCACTTTCCGTCCGCACATGGTCAATCAAGAGATCATTACATTGATCATAGGTCTGCACCCAACAAGCCGCGTTCATTAGCGTTACGTTAGTAATCGAAATGCGATTACATTTTACAAATTCAATAAGTTGAGGACGGACATAATGAATAGGTCTCATCTCTACAAAATTATAGTCTGAGCTGTCGAGTCTACCTGCATAAAACAAACTGTCGATGTGTAAAGCAAGCTTTCGTCCTTGCCCATCTATCTGTCCCGGACCTGTAATGGAAATATTGTTTTGGCTGTCCGCCATCACTAGAGCTTTCCACCTGTTCAATTTTATATAATGGTCAGGATTGGTACTCCCAAGTAAAATTGCTCCTTTAGCTAAATGTAATTCGACACCGGATTTCATTACAATACTTCCAGAAAGAAAGGAACCCTTTGGAATGACTACACGGCCACTTCCATTTTTATGAGCTGCATCGATTGCGGATTGAATACTAATCGTATTGAGTGTTATCCCATCTGGCTTGGCTCCAAAATCAAGGACATTGTAGTCCTGGGCGTGCAGGAATGAAACACAAAAAGTAAACATGAATACCAGAAGGGAAAACCGCATCTCGCTAAGTTCGCAAATTCTACTTGGCCCCATTGAATTTCCGCTGGAAATTCTCACCCCTGTGTACTTCGTAACCCCGGGGTTATAAAACTTTTTTTGCCCCGGGGTTTCCGGAGCTATGTTGCAGCAAGCAACGAAGAGGAGGAAGACAGGGGAGAGAATTTCCTGCGGAAATTCGAAGGGGTAAATGAGCTGTGTATTTAGAAATTCATTTTCTGCACCTCCCGCGGACGAATTACAGGGTCTTTAGGTACAAACGTAATGTCAACAAAATCCACTTTCCCATCTGGGGTGATCCTGAGCACGACCGATTGATACGGTTTAAATTCAATCCTTTGCTTAATAGACTTTCCATTGACGGTAATATTGAATTCGCTAAAATCCGATTGACTCATATAGGACTGCCCTGAATATATAGGGTACGTCAAATCCTTTGATGGCCATTGTGCCAGAAACAAATAATGCGTTCCATCTTTTTCTACCCTACACCAATATTCAGGAATACTATCTCCCTGGATCAGTGGTGGATGATGAATGGCTTCGTGGAAATTTTGGGTGACATTCTTCAATGAGGACAATTCACTGAGCAAATTTGTATAATCTCCTGATTTTACTTTACCTGGCTCCTTTGGCAGTTTTTTCAAACAAATGGGAAGACCTTTCTTCGCAAGAATCAGAATTCTTTGCAATGCTCTTTCATCCATAAAATCCACATCAACATAGAGCAGAGAAAATTTAGCATCTCCTACTACAAGTTTGCCATCATGATAATCTGCCTGCTCTAAAAAATACCGGTTGATCCACAAAGGATGATATCCTTCTGTTTCTTTTGGTGGGTCTATGTAACGCATTTCATATTCGCCCCATACCCACACGCGCTGTCGCTCTTTCGGATAAGCCCCTTGCATCACTCCGTCTTCATAAGGAATATAAACGGCCACATCTGTGAAGGTCTTTCCCTTTTGCATCAGGCCAGATACTTTTTCCATATATGCATTGAATGCAGGCAACTCCTCTTCCAGGCTGCCTCCGGGACCAAAATAAGTGGTAGCAAAAAAGTCAATTGTATCTGAACCCTGAGGATTAAATGGTGTACCATGATAAAAGTGTTGATTGACTCCATGCGCAAACAATGCGTCAGCTACCATCTTCAGATCCGCTGTTTGCTCTTGTCGCAGATAGGTCGCAGGAAATCCGTACATACATGTAAAGGTCTCGCTGGATACCAGTTTTTTTGAAGCGAGGCAAGCGGATGAACTGACAATCCTCGAATAGTTTGGATTGTTGAGCATGGCTTCCGTTTCCGGAATATCTACAAGTGAATAAGTGGTCATGACATCCGTTGGTGCCGACAAACACTGTACCCTTGACCATGCACCCAATTCCCTACATTTCTGCACATAAGGTTTATAAAAGCCATTCGTTACATACTCATCCAAGTGCAACATATAATCATACCGAACATCTGGAAAGGAATCAAGACCAACTTCCATGAAAGGAATGATTTCGTAGCCGAATTTTTCTTTAAACGTAGTTTCAAAACCAGGCGTCCATATTTTATGGGTTGCATTGAGTTTGATCTCCCATGAATCTGTAAACAAGGCAGATTTGGATCCTTTCAATGCTTCTTTCAAAGCATGCTGTATCGGTTCAGCGAAGAGGAAAAAAGCATTACTGTCCAAATGATTGATTACATATTGCGTATCAGGATAGGTCCAGGCAAATGTGAGCAATTGCTGAAAAGTTGTATCCCCATAAATCATGGTACGATGTGCTTTATCAATATTGCTCCCCGCCACAGGCCAGGCACTTCCAAAAGTGAAATCACAGGAAAGGCCAATGGAATCCGCATATGCTTTTGTATACATCACAACATCAGTCCATTCCGGACTGAGCCATTTTTGAGCGGAGGTGTCCTTTGCATAATGCCGGTTATATTTCTGTGCATACATGGCCTGGTAGCGATACAAGGGATAAACCCAGGCGATTTCCACACCACCAAAATTCATTTCTTTCAACCAATTCAATTGATGCCTGATATCCGGTTTCTTAATTTCCGTTGCAAACCACCACCAACGTGTGCACGGTTTTGAGGAAGGGTAAAATGAATGTAGTTCAGGCGGATCTGCCTGTAACGTCCTCTGCTGACATGCAACAAACAGAGATAGCAGGACGAAAAGAGAAAACAAAGTGAAAAAAATGAATTTCATTGATCGAAAAATAAGAATTTAAAAAAGTATGACTTATGATTCCGAAATTGGGCGCCATGACCTCCACCGCCAAAGGTTGTATTGAGAAAACCCGATATGGTAAACTTTGCCTGGAAAAGATTGATCAACAGTAAATAACTTTGAATGTAATCTATTGTTATTGAAGATATGCCAATCAACCTTCCCGAAACCAAACAACCTCGCGTTGTAATCGCCGGCGCGGGTTTTGCCGGCATAACGCTGGCACGACGCCTATCCACTAAAGATTACCAGGTGGTAATTCTCGACCGGAACAACTTTCATCAGTTTCAACCGCTCCTTTACCAGGTGGCTATGTCAGGAATAGAACCTAGTTCAATCGCTTTCCCCCTTCGTCGGCTATTCCGGCAACAAAAGAATCTGCATATCCGGATAGCAGAAATCCTTTCCATCCACACCGATGAAAAGTACCTCATGACCAATGAAGGAAGGGTCAATTATGATATATTGGTGCTATCCACCGGCGTGACGACCAACTATTTTGGAAATACTGAAATTGCAAAAAATACTTATTCCCTGAAGTCAGTGGCCGATGCGCTCTTTCTCCGGAATGCTATACTTAGTGATCTTGAAAAGGCGCTGACCATTCGCCGGGATGATCACCGGCAAGGTTATCTTGATTTAGTCATTGTAGGCGGTGGCCCTACCGGGGTGGAGATGGCCGGCTCATTGGCTGAATTCAGGAAATTTATCCTGACCAAAGAATATCCTGAACTCAATGCCAACGAAATGGATATCCACCTGGTCGAAGGAGATAAGCGTCTTCTGAATAGTTTTTCTCCTGTAGCTTCTGCTAAATCAAGGAAATTTCTTGAAAAGCTTGGTGTGGATGTTATCACAGAAGCCCGCGTAGTCAGCTATGATGGAAATGAAGTGATCCTGAGTGATGGAAGAAAACTTTATACCCGAAAAGTAATCTGGACAGCGGGGATTACAGGAAGGAGATTTCAAGGTATGCCTGATAATTGTTACACAAAAAATAATCGCTTAAAAACGGATGTCTACAACAGGGTTGAAGGGCTTGAGGGGGTATATGCTCTTGGTGATGCCGCCTACATGGAAGAAGGTAATTATAAAGGCCATCCCCAGGTAGCGCAGCCTGCTATCCAGCAAGCGAGACATTTATCAAAAAATCTGATGGCACTTGCCAAAGGCAAAAGCATGAAGCCATTTCATTACAAAGACCTGGGTAGCCTGGCGACTATAGGACGAAATAAAGCTGTAGCTGATCTTCCGTATTTAAAAACGCAAGGTTTCATCGCATGGCTCCTTTGGATTTTTGTCCACCTAAAATCGCTCCTTGGGGTCAAAAACAAAATCCAGGTATTCTTCAACTGGGTATGGTCCTACATCACAATGGATCAAAACCTGAGGATCATGATCAGGCATAAGGTTAAGAATGATTCATAAAAATTGCCAATCCGTGATTCGCTAGAACTCACCCCTAACCCCTCTCTTGTTTATGCTATTTAAATAAGAAACAGATAATACTGAAAGAGAGGGGAGCAATGTCATCACTCCCCCTCTCTTCCACTTAAGTCTATATCCAATTGCTAAACCATAAATAAGAGAGGGGTCGGGGGTGAGTTAAATAAAGATTTGTCAAAGAATGTTGTAAATCCATATTTATCAGTATATCCTACTCCCAGAAATGCCTTCACTTTTGAAATGAGGAACGCCAATCTATCCTATTTCAAAAAAAACTACGATGAAATCAGTACTACTCTTGTTCGTTATGAGCTGCATGACTATTTCCTTATGCGCTCAATTGAAAACAGGTTCTCTAAGAGAAGAACGATTGCTAAAT
>DASXWI010000051.1:0-2642 GCA_036503755.1 Saprospiraceae bacterium
TATTGTATCAAACGCTGGACATGTTATCGGGATAGGTGGTGTTGGATCCTCTTCCCAGGTGACCAGGATAGTACAAGTATCGAATTGTTCTGATTGGTCCTTGACAATGAGTTTTACTGTTGCAGGATTTGGATATCCACAGGATATTCTAGGAGGTTCAATATGGTAAAAGAAATGATCACAGACATTCGAAGTTCCATTATCCAATTCATCGAATGTAAATGTGTATTCACCCTCCGGATTAAGAATTACATGATAATTACTGATGCACGCTGCATCAGGGGGTGCATTGTCTAATATCGTAACTCTCGAGAAACAACTAAAAATCGTGTCTCCGTTAAAAAGCAAATACACATCAACGATATTTTCTCCAACATGATCACAGGTAAAATTGGCAGGAGTGATGATCGGTTCAAATTCCGGATCGACGTCAGGATCAAGGATTAGGGAAGGGTCAAGGGTGAGTTTTCCATTTTCGTCGAGATGCAGTGCAGTGTCACGACAGATTTGAGCACCCAGTTCATGGAGAGATGATGAAAAAATGAAAAAGGTGAGAATATAGTAGTATAGGCACGTTTTCATATGAACATGGTTTGGAGTGGTTTGATAAATGATGGTGTCTGTGGTTCTTACATCCTTGCGCATCGGGATGAAAAACCATTTCATTTCGAAACTTTATTTAAAGCACATAGCCCACTCCCAACGAGAGGGAATAAATGCTGTGTTTCCATTTCAACTGCTGATAGTCCAGGTGATATATGTCTTTGCGACCATATCCCAACGCTCCTGAAAGAACCCATTTTGGTGTCATGCGGTATTGGATATCCAGCCCAAAGCCAAAAAGCCATGGAGAATTCAGGCGATATGGATTTTCAGACACAGAGAATTGGACAGGTACTTTTTCGGGAGTGAATGCAGTTCCTTCGGCACTATACCATGCATTCATTCCTCCCTTCAGGTAACCATTGATAATGGCACGTTTGATTTTAAATAGGGTCTTATGAAGCAATAACTCAAAGGCCAGGCTTTGATGATGAGTATAGCGGGTTGCTTCCAGGTCAATGTACCTTGTAGATCCAACATTTCCGGAAACCAGGAATTGATGACCGGTTTCATCTATGATGATGGATGAAGTGCCTTCATGGTCTGAACGATCCGTTCGTGTAAATTGATAGATTGTTTCTGTGGTCAGATGGCCATAGCCGATCCCTGCACTAATCGAGATTCCTTTATCCAAATCCAATCGCCCTCGGACAGATGTGGTGAATGATTCAAGACTTCGTGTAGATGTGGAAATAAAATCACGCATTTCTTTTGCCTGTTCATCATGTGGATCAAATGAAAGGGAAGAAATTCCAAAACCTTGCATCAAAGAAATGGAGAAAATATTCTTTGGGTGCAAAGCAGCAGGCTTTATCGAATAATGTTTTGAGCTTAATGGATTTTTATACAGCACAGGTAGGCTCTTAAGGGCTAGTGGTTCGATCAGCTCAGCATACCAGGTATCCGCATCTCGTTTTTCAGTAGACACTATAGCCTCAACTCCATTATTTAGTTCTTCCAAATTCGTTTGAACAACGTCACCAAAGGCAATTGCGGAGTTATCATTTTTTACAAATAATGCCTGATGTGCGTTATTCCCTGGTTTATAATTGGAGTTCATCAATTTCTTTGGTGATGAGTGATTCTGTTTGAATTGATCTTCCACATGATTGCCTGGAATTTGGGCTAGTGGATTGACATTAGCGGAAGGGGGTTGATTTAATTTGAATTGATCTGAATCGGAAGTAAATGTTTGGAGATCATGATTTGCAGCTATTGAGTTTTCAGGGTTCGTGGGGTTTATAGCTAGATTAAATCCTGGATTGGTAAATGAAGATTTAAAAGTATTATAGGCAAGTGATCCAGAAAGCAGGAGTATACCCAAAAGCAAAAGAAGAGGAGCTGCGGTCCTTTTTTTCTTTTTGGGAATAGCATGCATGGTCTGCTGCCAGAGTTTTTCTTTATCCACCTCTACGCTGTAGTTGCGGAGATTCTTTTTCAGATGATCGTACGCCTTCATACGATTGATTTTTTTAGTATAAACAAATGTTCTTCCTGGAGCATTTTTCGGGCCCTGGTCAATTTGGTTCGTGAGAGTGACTCTTCGATATTCAGCATTTCACTGATTTCTTTATGACTATATCCTTCAATGACATGTAGATTGATGATGATCCTGTAGTGTTGCGGAAGTTTGTCAAGTGTAGCCAGAATTTCTTCGGCAGATAGTTTTTCATAAACTTCCGGTTGTTCAAACGCTTTTTCAAAAACAATATCCTCTTCTGTATAACTCAGCCTTGATCCTTTTCTCAATTCCTTCAAACAATTATTGATGGCAATTTTTGACATCCATGCTTTTAGTGTTCCGGATTCATCAAACCGGTTTATTGATTTGAACACACTGATATACGTTTCCTGTACTGCATCTTCAGCTTTCTGTCGGTCACGGAGGTAACGTACACAGATACCCATCAGGTGATCAGCAAAGTGATCGACCAGGAACCGGTAAGCATCCTCCCGTCCCTTTTTACAGCCTTGTATGATTTCCTTTTGCGTCAAGTAGTTGAGGGCATTGACTAAAAATCTCTGTAAACCTGGAATTC
>DASXWI010000052.1:0-6136 GCA_036503755.1 Saprospiraceae bacterium
ATATCAGGTCAACATTAACAAGACTTGGTGATAAAAATTTACTTCCGGATATCATCCAGATCGGAAATGAAACAAACAGGGGTATACTACTATCCCAAGCGGTCAATGACCAGGGATGGACACTTGATTGGAACAGGAATGTTTATTTATTCCAAGCCGCATTATCTGCCATTGATGAAACTGCTCTGTTGTATGGAGTTGATATTCGGACTGCCATTCACATTGCTGATCCGGAAGATGTACCCTGGTTTGTCGAACAATTTATCATGCATGGTTTTACAGGTTTCGATATCATTGGTATATCCTATTACTGGCAGTGGCACCAACCGGTCAATATCCCTCAGCTTGGGCAAGTGATCACGAATCTCAAAAATGAGTATCCGGAAAAGGATGTCATGATTTTTGAAACGGGTTATGGATGGACCACACAGAATGCCGATGGTGCAAACAACATCCTATTTAATACGCATCCATCCTATGCTCCATTAAGTCCAGCCCATCAGAAGAAATGGATGACCGATCTAACCCAAACTGTCATTGATCATGGCGGTTCAGGTGTAGTGTATTGGGAACCTGCATGGGTGAGCACTGGATGTGAAACACAGTGGGTGACTGGTTCATCTTGGGACAATGCCACTTTTTTTGATTTTGACAATAAAGTTATACCCGAAGGTGGCATCGGATGGATGCAACATCCTTATGATTTTACATCATCAGCTGAGGGTGAGGAAGAACAATCAGCTTTCCTGGATATTTTTTATGCTGATGGCGAAGTGATCATCACGTTTAATGAAGAAATAGATTTCAAATCGCCTTGTACTATCGCCATTTATTCTGTTGATGGAAGAAGGATGTTTTCTAAAAATATTATATCACTTGATGATAGACCTATCCGTATTCCTGTTGATGGCTTAGCGACAGGATGTTACATAGTTACAATTCGAGATAAAGCTTTTGTTACTGCGACAGAATTGATTTGTATTCCAAATCAATGATTATTTTCCTGCCCATCGAGGCTTCAATCTTCTAAGCAAGGCTTCAATCTTCCATCCAAGGCTTCCATCCTCTAATCAAGGCTTCAATCTTCCATTCAAGGCTTCCATCCTCTAATTAGGGCTTCTATCCCCGAAATGAAGAGAACGGACAGGACACCATTGCTTTCACTTTCGAAACACTTTAGCTTACATTCTCTAAAGGAAAGGAGGAATTGGAACGGACAGGACGTGTCCTGTCCGTTCCAATTCCTCCTTTCCTTTATATGCATAGAAAAAAAAGGCAGCAACTTTCGTTGCTGCCTTCTAAACCTAAAATCTTAAACTTTAATTTTTCGTAATTGTGTATTTGTATTTTGGCACACCAACGATTAATAAATCAATCGTATAGTTTCCAGCCTCTGCAACAGGAATATTGGCACCCTGGTATTCAAGGCTGCCGTTATTGTCATTATCACCAAAATCAAAGTCCCATCCGTCGTTCGGCCTGAATTTGATATCACCGGCTACTAAGTTTAGGGTGATCGTAAATTTGTTAGTTGCAGGATCGAATGTCATATCCTGGTCGGAGTCCCAACCATTTGGTGTAGCTGAGCCAATCAAACCCCAATCTGTGCGAAGTCTTTTATGGGTTAACGCATTGATATCAGCATTCAATCTGTACACACCAGCAGGTCCACCCGCAAGAATATTATCACCACCCGCATCCAATGTCCCATCTCCTCCATTATCGCCATAGTTAACATCCCAGCTTGGACCAACAGTGTATTTAAATTGTGCATTGTCAAGGCCAAAATATACATACCCTTCGTACTTGTTATCATTACCCGGTGAAAACACAGCAGTTGAACTATCCGTAGGTGCCCATCCCTGGTAGTCACCTGGGACACCAAGTTGAGAGATTACTACATTCGAAGGATAAGGAATTACAGTAAAAGTGACCACAGGTGATGTATCCGAGGGGATTTCAGTATCAACAGTAGCTATAACTCTCATGTCGACTTGTACGGGAGTTTCACCTGATATCCCCTTGGACAAGAGAACGTTGTTGAGATTACCCTGGGTAACTCCGGCTGATGTGCCACTTACACTTGCAAGTGCTGATGGGTTGGCAAAATTATCGCCGGCCAAATCAATTTCAAGCTTATATATAATTCCTGCTGCAAATCCAAAATCCGAAGGCTCCCAGCTTACTGTATTGATATTTCCAGCAGTGCTATCCAAGAGCACCCAGGTGTCATTGCTGCCTGGAGAATTGATGACCACGCCACCATTGTGGTGGACTACCGGCCCCAGGTTGTCGTCATCCGAGCAGGACCACATCGTGAATCCAATCAAGCCGGAAAGGACGATAAATTTTATATACTTCATACTGTTGTATTTTATAATTCGATTTTGAAATTTATATCAATTAATAACCTGGATTTTGTTCCAGTGTAGGATTTGCACCTATATCCGCTGAAGGAATTGGGAATATATTATAGTTTGGACTCACTGCAACACCATCTCTCACACCACCTTTCCACTGCCATAAATAATCACCACTTGTAAATTTGCCAAAGCGAACGAGGTCAGTTCTACGATGTCCTTCCCAAAGCAATTCGCGTGCACGCTCATCCAGGATGAAATCAAGACTTATTTCACCTTCATCAATATTTCCTGTAGAACCACCATATGCTCTTGCTCTTAATTCATTGATATAGTTACGTGCAGAAGCTAAACTTCCTCCCCCACCGCGTAAAACGGCCTCGGCATACATCAGGTAGGTATCCCCTAATCTAAACATAGGGAAGTCAGTATCAACATGCACAAGATTTGAACCATTCTCACCAGTAGAAGTTTTATTACTCCATTTGGTTACGGCATATCCATGAGTAAACTCGGAAATATCATCAATATCCTTTTGTTGTCCGGTGGTATAGAACATTGATCTGCGGTCAAAACTGGTCAGCTCGATGGAATAGGTATGATCAGGCTTGTCGAGGAAAAGAGAAATCTTGTAGGTACCTGCATTTGCAATTGCAATGTTTGCGGCACCTTGTTCCAACAATGCATCTGCACCATCGTCTCCATAGTTTAATCCCCAATCATCATTGGCCCTGAATTTAATTTCACCTGGAGTAAGATCTAAGACGGCAACCCATGATCCGGTTTCTGCATCATACGTCAAGTCCTGGTCTGAATCCCATCCGCCTGCTGTGGCAGAACCAATAACTCCCCATGTCGTTTTTGACAAGGTATAAGTCAATGTAGTCAGATCCACATCGATCTTCCAGAATCCTGCATTAGCTTTAATATTATCTCCACCAGCATCCAGCGTACCATCAGCACCGGTATCGCCATAGTTCACATCCCAGGATGGTCCGTCTGTGAATTTAAATTCAGTATTGTCATCAGGGAAATTGAGATACCCTTCATACTTGCCATCTACATTTGATGAAGCCAGTACTGTTGCGGTTTTGGTAGGATCCCAGCCCTGGTAGCTACCAGGAACATAAAGAACCGGATAGGAAGTATTGCCTGGATTAGGTGCTACGATCACATTACCTGAACCTATGGAAGGGAATTTATCTACAATGGAAGGCGTCACGCGGACACCACCCCAGTTTCCATCCACGCCGAAATCAGCTGGATTCATAGAACCACCTAAAGGAGCATGTACGAGAAATGTTGTACCTCCCCATGTCTGTGTGTTCAAGCCATCAAAGGCAACAGAAAAAATAAATTCTGGTGAATTGTGATTGTCGGCAAGGAACATATCTCTGTATTCCGAATCCAGGGTATAACCTGCATTGATCACCTTCTCGCAGTAGGTTAGGCAATCTCCATATCTAGCAAGCCCCGTGTATACTTCTGCATTGAGGTAAAGTTTAGCCATCAACATCCATGCTGCACCCTGGTCAGCGCGTCCATACTCATTTGAATTAGGGGCAACCAAGGTATTCTCAATTGCTTTAATCTCTGATTCGATATACAGGAATAAATCTTCCTTGCTTATCTGTGCCGGAAAGAATGAGCCTACGTTATCAAGTTCAGTTACAAAAGGTACGTGGCGGAAATGATCAAGCGCATGCCAGTAGCTTAAAGCCCTGAGAAACCTTGCTTCTGCACGGTAAACACCAATATCTGTGCGCAAATCACCAGTCACACCTCTGCCGTCCAGTTTTGCATCGGTCGTTTCCCTGAGGTATTCATTGCAAAGAGAAATCTGGTAAAAGATGCGGCTGTAAAATGCATTGATAAATACATCATTGGCATCCCATGTCTGGTAATGAAAATCCTTAATGGTCTGGTCATTCCATCCTATGACAGCTTCATCCGTCGTGAGCTCCTGGTGATACCATAAGCCCCGGACATACTGTCCAAACCCTTCATCAATCCCAGAGATATCTGGCTGACCAGAAGGTCCTTGTTGACCACTCACTGCGAGACCTGCATATAATTTCGCTAGTACCTGTCGATAGGCGCTTGGATCTTTGTACACATTTTCAGCTGTCGTAGAATCATCATCTAAAGGCACAGTGTCCAGGTCATTGAAACATGCCGGAACAAGGGCAAGTAGTGCGAGGAGAAGGAATAAATTATAAATCGATACTTTTTTCATTTCATGTCGTGTTTAGGGCAATTAAAATTTAACATTAACGCCAAGCAGGAAGGTGCGTGAACGCGGATAGATGTTGTTATCAATTCCAATATTGGCATCATTAGTAGTGATATCTCGTACGGCAATTTCAGGATCGATCCCATCATAATTCGTAAATAGAAATGGGTTTTGAACAGTAGCGTAGAACCGCAATGACTGGATAGCAGAGCCAATAGTGCCAAAATCATATCCAGCCGTAAAATGATCAAACCTCAGGAAAGAAGCGTCCTGCACATAATGATCAGAGAAATACTCATTGTTCTGGAAATCCAAGGTTTGCGCACTTGGATGCACATTCAACAAGTATGCATCATTGTCAAGATTTCCAACGACTCCTCGGCTTGCGAGGTTGTTATTGTACACAAAATTGCCAACAGCTGCGTGTGCACCAACTGAAAAATCAAAATGTCCTGCATTCAACCCTGTATAGAAACCAAGAGTAGCATCCGGTCTTGCTTTTTTGTAACGATACATATCATCTGGTGTAACTGAACCATCACCATTGCGATCCACATACAATCCCTCGATCGGAATTCCTGCTGCATCATACACTTGTTCGAAAACAAAGAAAGAATGAGATGGATAACCTACGGAATGGATTTGTACTTGATTACCAACACCTCCACTAATGGCACCATCTAATACACCTTGATAATCAGGATCGTCAGATGCCGTCAGCTTAGTAATTTTATTTTCATTAAGCGCTACATTGAATCCTAAAGTCCATTGGTTATGACCGTTACGCCAAGGCACTGTATTAATAGACAGTTCTACACCTTTATTTTCCAGGTCACCAACATTGGTCGTAAGGAAGTTTGTAAGGTTAGTTCCAGCGGCGACAGGGACGAAGTTGATAAGGTCTTTTGTCTCACGGAGGTAAAAATCAATTGAACCAAATAACCTGTCATCAAATACTGAATAATCCATACCCAAATTATAGGTAGTCGTTTCTTCCCATTTGAGATTTACATCATATCCATTTGGGCGAAGTGTGGTAATGTATTGTTCACCAAAAGGATATTGTGCTGTAGATTGACCTGACTGATAGCTGGCCAGGTAAGGATAATAATTATTATTAATCCCTTGTTGACCGGTAATCCCCCAACTAAGCCTTACTTTAAGCCCTAATGGATCTCCAGCACTATTATCTGTAATCTTCCATGCAAGAGCAGCCCCTGGAAATAATCCATAACGGTTTTCTTCAGAAAACCTTGAAGTACCATCTTGACGCAAGCTAAGTGTCAGCAACCAATTTTCAAATAGGGTGAAATTTGCCCTTCCGAAAAGAGAAACCAGGTAGTATTCTCTTGTATCATAATCATAATCAGTAAGGGTATCAGGTTCGGCTTCAGCACTCGTAACACCATAATAGTTTTGAAAATAAAAATGCTGCCACGAATAGCCTCCCATAATATCAAGAGCAAAATCGTTGCTAAGCTCTTTGGCATAGTTGAGATACACTTCAAGTAATTCGTTTTTATTCTCCTGGCTATAGTCTTCA
>DASXWI010000053.1:0-3347 GCA_036503755.1 Saprospiraceae bacterium
GAAGCAGGTATCGGGAGATAAAAGTTTATCGTACGTTTGGGAAATCAAAGATTTCTGCTCTTTATGTCAGCACTCATCTATAATGTGACCATTAAAATTTCTCCCGATGTCCGTGAAATATGGGTCAAGTGGATGAGAGATGAACATATTCCTGAAGTCATGGAAACCGCTTGTTTCAAGTCATTCCGTTTCCTCCATCTCGAAGGGTATGATGATGAAGAGGGTTTTACCTATGCAATCCAATACACATGTCCCAGTGTGGAACTGATGGATATTTACCAGCGTGATCATGCACCGGTTTTACAACAAAAACACAAGGTGCTTTTTGAAGGGAAGTTTGTGGCTTTCCGTACGATATTGGAAATCCTGGCCGAAGGATAGGTAAAAAGAATAATGAATAATGAATAACGAATAATGAATAGGGAACATGGAACAAGGAATAATGAATAAGGAGGTTTTATATTATAGAATTTGATCATAATATCTACTTCTTAAATATTGAATTCCTTATTCCTTCAAAATTCCTTGTTCCTTATTCCTTATTCAATACTTTTGCGCCATGGATTTTATACTTACTGAGGATCAGCAGGCTGTAAAGGAAGCTGCACGTGATTTCGCCCAAAATCAGCTCCTTCCGGGAGTAATCGAAAGGGACAGGGATATGATCTATCCCACCGAACAGGTCAAAATGATGGGGGAGATGGGGTTCCTCGGCATGATGGTGAGCCCGGATTATGGAGGTGGTGGCATGGATACATTGAGCTATGTCCTAGCTATGGAAGAAATTTCCAAGATCGATGCCAGTAGCTCCGTCATTATGTCTGTCAACAATTCACTTGTTTGCTGGGGGCTTGAGAAATTCGGAACGGAAGAGCAAAAACAAAAATACCTGACTAAACTAGCCACCGGAGAAGTTGTCGGTGCTTTTTGTCTTTCTGAACCAGAAGCAGGAAGTGACGCTACCAGTCAGCGTACTATTGCAGAAGATAAAGGCGATCATTACCTGGTGAATGGAACAAAAAACTGGATCACCAACGGTGGAAAATCCGCCATTCATCTCGTCATGGCTCAGAGCCACCGTGAACTTCAGCACAAAGGAATCAACACACTCATCATAGAGAGAGCATTTCCAGGTGTTTCTATTGGAGCGAAAGAAGATAAACTCGGCATTCGAGCATCTGATACACATTCTATCATGTATAGTGATGTTAAAGTACCTAAAGAGAACAGGATCGGCGATGATGGATTTGGTTTCAGGTTTGCGATGTCAACACTCAATGGCGGACGAATTGGTATTGCAGCGCAAGCATTGGGTATAGCGGCAGGAGCATATGAGCTTGCATTAAAATACGCTCAGGAGCGCACAACTTTTGGAAAACCAATTTTCACTCACCAGGCTATCTCGTTTAAGTTGGCTGATATGGCCACAGAGATTGAAGCTGCAAGATTGTTGGTATATAGAGCCGCACAAATGAAAGACCTCGGTCACGATTTCAGTACGGCTGCAGCTATGGCCAAATTGTTTGCCTCAGAGGTCGCCATGAAAACAACTGTTGAAGCCATTCAGATACACGGAGGGTACGGATACGTAAAAGAGTATCATGTAGAACGCCTGATGCGCGATGCAAAAATAACGCAGATCTATGAAGGTACAAGTGAAATACAACGCGTTGTTATTTCAAGAGCTATATTGAAAGGAGACTTGTACCAGCCGATGTATGGCAATATGCAGAAGGTATAGTGCATAATATCACATTCTTTTTTCCAATTCAGACTTTATTCACATGAAGGGATCACTTCATTTTGCAACTGTGGCAGGGATCCCTGTTAAAGTCCATTGGACTTTTGCATTATTGTTGCTGTGGGTCGCTTATGAAACCAGTACGATTGAATCTGGATATTTATTTGTCCTGGTGTCTATTGGCATTGTCCTGAGCGTTTTTCTTTGTGTCATCCTTCACGAATTTGGTCATGCCCTGGCTGCGCGAAAATTTGGTGTCAAAACTTTTGACATCATGATGACCCCGATTGGAGGCATTGCCAGGCTTGAACGAATGCCTGAAGGAAGAGGCCAGGAATTCTGGGTAGCGATTGCAGGACCTGCTGTCAATTTTGTCATTGTAGGATTAATCTGGTTGGGTTACTTTATTGTTAAGCAGGAAGCGTTACCCATTTTCTCACTTGATTTCTGGGATTTTGAACGTGAAGCGGATGGTTACTTCAAAATCATCATGCTGGCCAACGGATACTTAGGGACTTTTAATTTACTGCCTGCTTTTCCAATGGACGGTGGCAGGATGTTACGTAGCCTGCTTTCACTTCGCCTTGATCGCACAAAAGCAACACAAATTGCATCCTATGCCGGACAAGCTATAGCGCTGGTCATGTTTGGCCTTGGTACATGGCGAGGACAACCTACACTTGCCTTGATTGGTATCTTTATTTTCTTTGCTGCTAGGCAGGAATACAAAGCGCTGGTGTTGCAAGCAAGAATGAATTCGTTGCGTGTTATCAATATTATGCAACCCATTCAGCATTTATTCTTCACCGGTCAGCGAATGGAAGAAGCCCGTGGTATTGCCAATGGACTTAAAGACTTAAGTTTTGTTGTGTGGTCGAGGCCAGGTGTACCTGCAGGATATATTACGAGGGACCAATTGTTGCAAAATCCACCTCCTCCTCCAGAAAGCACGATAGATCCATGGATCATACCTGCACCTTTCGCTGTACCTCCCGACTTATCTGCAACACAGGTGTATGGTCTGATGCAACAGCATAAGTTACCATTGGTCATGGTGTTTGATCAGATCAATTATATTGGTGTGGTACATTGGGAGCAGGTTGCAGCACTCACGAGGTAGTGATGGAGTGATGTTGTGATGCAGTGATGCAGTGATGAAGTGATGAAGTGATGTGGTGATGTGGTGATGTGGAAATGTTTAATGCTGATATTAGAAAGGTAAACAATTCCATATGTAAACTTTAATGAGATCTCCCTGCTAATTCCCAGATATATAGACCATAAAAACTGATCGCCGACAGCTGATAGCTGATAGCTGTTTTAGCTTTTAAATTTAGCTTTAATAATCTCTGTCAGATTATCGTTGTCGGTGGTATAAAGGATAGCTCCGGTAACGCTGGTGTCGAAAATAAAAGTGTAAGCGTTTTCTTTACCATAGGTCTGGATAAAGCTGTCTATTTCGGTGAGAATAGGTTGGAGCAGTTGTTCACGTTTTTGGAGGATGGTAAATTCAAGTTGCTGTTGTTCGGTCTGAAGTTCCTGTTGTTCTTTCTGAAGTTCTTGTTGCTTGTTTTGGGCACTGACTTTTGAAAGCGTTCCAGCGTTT
>DASXWI010000054.1:0-6499 GCA_036503755.1 Saprospiraceae bacterium
GCTTTTTTTAATTTTCAATGCAGCACTGATCTTTTTATATGCTTCTGGCTTTAATGGTTTTACAAGAGAACTTGGAGGATGGACCATGATCCAGAAAAACCTTGAAAAGAAGGAAATGTTGGCAACAAAGGTTACCGAAAACACAGGAAGCATTTTCGGATTGTTATTAGCCTGGACACCATCAATATTGGCAAACCAGACAGCTGTGTGGCCGGACATGAAGACACTATCTGAAAATATTGAGCTGCATGAAGAAAACGGTGCACTACGCGATTCATTACAAATCACCAGGATCACCTTGCCTTTTGATTCTTCATCGTTGCTTAAGGAAATTGTACGACTCCGGGAAGATAGCGTGAGACTGGCTGGCGAAATTCAGATTCTCCTTTTGAACCAGAATAACCAGCCGGGAGATAATACAGATTCCATCATGCGGCAAAACCAGCAATTATTAGCAGAAGTGAAAAAATTGAGGGCAGAAAATGCAAGACTGAAAAATGATAATGCGAAACTCCAGGAACAAATAAGATTGATGTCTTTGGAAGACAAGTGCGCTGCGATTTATCGTGAAAGGGATATTCTGAACAAACAATTACAGACTTTGCTGGCACGTGTCGAATCCTTTAACAAACGTCAGAGTCAGTGGCAAAACGTAAATAGAAAGTACATGAATTCTGTACGGGACCAGGTGATTTCAGCTACAGAAGATAAGGGCTATTATGATTTTCTATTTTTGACACCTATTGATACCAAACTATAAATTTAGCGTTCAAGCTTTCATTGCTTATCTTACGGGAGAAAGAAATATATCGACAATGAAAGCAGCTATGGCTATTTTAACTTTTGCGGGCTTTGTGATTTATACAAACCTGCATGCCCAGGACACCTTCTCCATCGTAGCTGCTGACTCCACCTCCAGGGAAGTAGGCAGTGCCGGAGCTTCTTGTGTGGATTTGTTTAGCGCAGGATTTGCGGATCCCTCCTTTCTTGGGCAACTACTTCCTGACACAGGTGCCATCAATACACAAGCGGATTACACACCAGCCAACCAAAATAATGCACGCATGCGAATGAGAGCAGGTGATACTCCAACACAGGTTATCAATTGGCTGGCCAAGCATGATGCAGGTGGCAATTCTTCAGTCCGCCAATATGGTGTTGTTGGGTTTACTGGAGCTAATGCAAGCGCTGCCGGATTTACTGGATCGAATTGCATCAATTATAAAAATCATATCACCGGAAATATCGACGGGATTTATTATTCCATACAGGGAAATATATTACTTGGCCAGCAAATCCTTGATTCGATGGAATCCAATTTCAGGAATGCTGAAGGAGACCTCGCTTGCAGGCTTATGGCCTCGATGCAAGGTGCTAATGTTGTTGGCGCCGACACCCGTTGTACGAAAGATGGCACATCTTCCCTTTTCGCATTCTTGAAAGTAGCGCAGCCAACAGATTCTTATGGAAGCCCATCATTCAACATATCACTCCGAACAAGAGATAATTCACGCATCGAGCCTATTGATTCTCTCCAAACTATTTTTGATGCACAACATTCATGCTTGATGACAGGCATACAAGGTGTTTTAGAATCCCCATCATTGCGAGTGTACCCAAATCCGGCAAAGGATGAAATCACCATTAAGTCTGAACCATCATTGATTGGATCCCAATACATCATCTCCGATTCTTCTGGTAAAGATTTGGTGATAGGTATCATCAAAGATGAAATACAGCAAGTGGGCATCAAACAATTAATTCCCGGTATGTATATCCTTAGAATTGGCCAAAAGCACCAGGTATCATTTATAAAAAATTGAGCAAGATTTTCCTTTCATTTCTTTGCTTCTCCTGGCCCCTATATCTTTTCCCTGGGATTGAAATCCAGTGAAAAAAAATCCCCCTCATTGCCTATCTTTAGACACCAACCTTATCATCATGAAATCGCTAATATTCATCATCAGCTTGACCCTGATCTCCCTTTCTCTTTCAGCCCAGGAAAATACTCACTTCACCAATCCCTTGATCTACCAGATCCTGAAAGGCAATTATGATCCAGCCATTTATCATCCCCCCTTTCCTGTTGATGATCCTGCTACCATCAGTGCAGGCCTGGTAAGCTTGATCGAACCTGATTCAATGAAAGCGACATTGTTTGCTCTCCGAACATTTCACAACCGCAATACAGGAGCTGATACACTTTCTGAAACCACAGGCATAGGTGCAGCAAGAAAGTGGATACTCAGCCAATTTGAAAAATACAGCATAGAACAAGGAGGAAGACTCATCACCGGGTACCTGCAGTTTGACCAGGATGTTTGTGGGATGGGAAGACATAAAGATGTTGTCGCAGTGCTGCCCGGTCAGGATACATCTGATCCTTCCAGCATCATCATTGAAGCACACTTTGACAGTCGATGTGCAGGCAACTGCGATATCGACTGCCTGGCAGAAGGCATGGAAGACAATGGAAGCGGCACTGCTCTAGTACTTGAACTTGCAAGAGTCATGAGCCGATATGTTTTCGATCACACTATCGTCTTTATGACGGTGACTGGTGAAGAACAAGGCCTTGTAGGTTCAAATGCTTATGCAGTATATGCGGTACAGGAAGGAATACAGATCAAAGCCGTGCTCAACAATGACATCGTAGGTGGAATTATATGCGGTGAAACATCATCACCTCCATCCTGCCCTGGCTTTAACCATATCGACAGTACACAAGTGAGGTTGTTTTCATTTGGCGGATTCAATTCACCACACAAAGCACTCAACAGGTTTATAAAATTGGAATACCAGGAAATGATTCGTCCATTGGCAGCAGTACCTATGATGGTCACAATTATGTCCGCTGAAGATCGTACAGGCAGAGGTAGTGATCATATTCCATTCAGAGAAAATGGATTTGCCGCCATCCGATTTACATCAGCCAATGAACATGGCAATGCAGATGTCAGCGATCCTGAGTATCATGACCGCCAACATACATCCGAAGATATATTGGGTGTGGATACAGATGGCGACCTGGTCATCGATAGTTTTTTTGTAGACTTCAATTATTTAACACGAAATGCAACGATAAATGGAAACGCAGCAGCGATGGCTGCACTTGGACCTGATAGTCCCACCATCAAAACGTTTGGACAAGATGGAGATTTTCTCTACATCGAAATCGAAGATTCACTCAACTATGATCATTATGTCGTAGGTCTTCGTGTAAACACAAATGATTTTGACACACTCTATTATATCACTGGTGGTAAATCAGGTGTCTTCGAATTGCCAAGTCGTCAGCTGAATATTTTCGTTTCTGCAGCATCGATTGATGAAAATGGTGTGGAAAGCCTTTTTTCCAAAGAGGAACTTGCCCGCCTGACGGGTACCAATGAGCCAACAGCCGCCAAACATGGAGTAGAATTATTTCAAAACAGACCTAATCCATTTGATGAATCTACCATCATCAGTTTTCTTGTCAACGGACCAGCAACAGATATCACAGCACGAATCGTAATCACCGATCTCCAGGGCAGGTCAATCAAAGAAATCCCTGTTGATGTCCAGGAAGGAATGAATGAAGTACTCTATGAACACGGATATAATATGGTAGGCACTTTCCTGTACTCATTGTATATCAATGATCAAATGATGGCTACAAAGAAGATGGTGTTTGCAAACTAGGAGAAAGGAGATAGGAAATAGGAGGTAGGACGCAGAGAAACAGATGCTTCACTCTGCCTGTCATCAGGGATACTACCGGATGCAATCCATATTGAGCAAGGCATTAGGAAGCAGGCAGCATTGGCCAATGAGCTTGTATCTAATTTATACCCGGACGGCAAACTGAAAATTTCTAGATGGTGGAAAGCTAATTATGGTGGACAATAAAAAGACTAAGATTTTCCTGACCAGACAATTTATCCTGTTCTGCATGATGACTAACATGTTATTCATTGTTCGTCTTGATGCTCAGGTGGTCAATGATGAATGCAGCAGTGCAATAGTTGTTTCTGGTGTTACCGGGGGGCAGTTCTATTGTATTGATGGTACAACGAAAAACGCTCAACCAGATCTTGAACAATATTCCCCCTGTAATACTTCCGGATTTCCGGTGGTCTGGTATAAAATTACGGATCTCTATTTTTCAACTCACCTCAGTTTGCAGGTTAAGGGTGATGAGGATGATGCATTTATGCTGCAGCTTTACGGTACCACTTCTGATTGTGATGAATTATATTCTATCCCACTAACACTCAATGAACAGTATTGCATGCTGAGCCTTAACGGAAGTGTTGACCTGGTAGGAAAACAAATCGGATGGCCCACCTATTATGTTGCGGTAGTTGGTTTACGTGCTTCAGGATTTGATTTTACGTTTTGTATCAATTCTGTGTATGAAGATTATAATTGTGGACACGACAAAGCACTTACAGTGACGCGCGATGCAGGTATTGAAATTCCCAACCGCCCATTTTCTACAGGAGAGACACTCACCGTTTCCATGAATGTAGAGAACTTCAGAAGTACAGAAAACGGTTGTCAATGGTTTCAAGGCCTTGTTCCGGTTTTTGGGACCGGCTGGGCTGACGAGTTCTTTGATATTAAAGGAGAACCTTTACAGAGCACTTTGAATCAGGAATCAACCCATGCATTGAACAACGGTGTCTATCAGAATTCTACGTGGGCCTGGTTTACAGATGTCGATTATCATCATTATCATCCTGATTATCAGGTTGGCTATTTTGATGCAAATGCATCTCTGGATATATGCAATGGAATTTATCAGAAAGATTGTGAGAATACAGGCGGCTTGAACGGTGGGTGTTGTACACCATGTTGGGGGGCCCCGAAGGGCACTACATTGCCAGGAGGATGGTTTGCTTACGGTATTAACGGTACATGCCCGATACCCGGACCTCCTATAGGTGTAGATTGGGGTGATGGCAATAGCTGTGCTATAAACGAAGGGCCGTGGAATTTTGAATTCCAACTCAAGATCAAACCCAGTTATGAATTCCAATGTGATCCAGATGACTTCGTTGACGAATTGACACTCGGTTTTTTCACATTTGCGGAAAGAGAAGTAGGTGGATGGGAAGGCAACTCCAATTGCTGGTATAATGCCCCAATTATAGAAACGCTTCCTGTCGTTTGCACCGGAGGTGGCCCGCCACATGAAACGATACGAATACACGCATGCAAGGGAGACTCTGTAGTGATCCGGCCTTCGGATTATTTTCCGTCATTGGAAAGTGTTTTGTTCTGGGGGATGTATACTACTTCTCCGTTTCTTGACTTTGCAGAAGGGTATCTTCCACGCAATGACAGTTTTAGGGTTGTGGCCACTAATCCAAGCGAAAACTACCCCAACCATATTCCATTTTTTGTTTATGGCTATGCTTCTCCTCAGTCGGTGAGGGTGATCTGCAAATTCGAAATCATCGTCCACCCGGAACCTAAAGCAGGATTCACTTATACCTTGAATGAAAACAAAGTTAATTTCAGGAGCACCCACAGAATTGATACTTCCTTCTTCTGGGATTTCGGAGACAGTACATACAGCACGCTGAGAGATCCTTTACATAGTTATTCACAAGGTGGAATTTATACAGTACAACAAATTGTATCAAACTACTGCGGCTCTGATACGGCATATCAAACGATTGAAATTAATATACCGCCAATTGTAGATTTCACTTTTTCTGAAGATATCATCTGCCAGGGTGACACCCTCTTTTTGACAAGTACAAATCAAGACACGCAATACATCTACCAGTGGATCATTGATGGTGGTCAGCCCAACATGACAGACAAACCTGAAATATGGGTTATCTACCCGGACACGGGATATTTTGATATTGGTTTAATTGTCACCAGTCCTTTTGGTACTGACACACTGCAAATCCATTCCGCCGTACATGTAATCCCTCATGTCGATATTGATTACGATGTGGAGATTTACGATTCGCTTTACCTGTTTAATTTTTTAGGTCATCCTGATCAGTACGTAGAGTGGTGGCTGGATGATAGCCTCCTGATGGCAGGTCCAAACGCACAACACATTTTTGATTCCGCAGGTCACTATCAGATCACCATTAAAGCATATAATGAGTGTGGAATAGATAGTATTCGGTTTGGCCTTATCATTATGACTGTCTCTACACAAGAATTGGCAACAGAAAATACTATTTCCTTGCATCCTAATCCGGCAATGGATTGGATCGAGCTATTTTTTGATAGAAGTATATCTGCTAATCGTCTCGTGCTGTATGACCGTTTTGGTCATCAGGTGCTTGAAGAAAAGATTTCAACCTGGAATGATTCATACGTGCTATCAGGACTCGGAGATTTGCCTCGCGGATTATTTATCCTGGGAATTGAAATCAATGGGAAAATGATTTATAAAAAATTTGTGCTGCAGTGAGCACAATAAAAAGACTTCCCTTCAGCCTTATTGCGGAGCTGTGCCGAACTGCGCGGTAGAAGGAGCCAGTGCGTC